>NZ_JBSZCG010000031.1:0-56809 GCF_054166365.1 Corynebacterium sp. UMB8791
ATGCACATGGACGCATCGACCGCACTGCTATTGATCTTTACGGGCCTCCTCGTTGGGGCCATCCTGGGCTTTTTTGGCGGCGCGTTTTGGATGCAGCGTACCAACCCCCAACAGCACCCGCCTACTGATCTACGCCCGCTGGCACAGGCACTTCGTGACCTACAGGTTCGTCTCGAAGACATCGATAAAGAGCAAGCAGTAGCGCAGTCTGCCTTGGCAGGCCAAGTACAAGCAATTGCGCGCACCTCATCCAGGCTCGGGGACCGGACTGATCAGCTCATCACTGCACTGCGCTCACCGCAGGTCCGAGGCAGATGGGGCGAAGTGCAGCTGCAGCGCGTGGTAGAGCTGGGTGGGATGGTAGAGCACGTCGACTTTGACGCTCAGGCGTACATGCGTTTCGACGGCGCCTCGCTACGCCCGGACATGGTTATCCGGCTCACCCAGGATCGAAACATCATCGTCGACGCCAAGGTTCCGTTTTCTTCATACCTCGATGCGCTCAACACGGAAGACCCGGAAGAAAAGCAAGGCTACCTGCATAGACACGCGCACCTGCTGCGAAGCCACGTCGATACGCTGTCCTCAAAGTCATACATAAAGGCATTTCAGCCCAGCCCGGAATTCGTCGTGATGTTTGTCCCAGCAGACCCATTCTTGGACGCCGGTCTCGCTATCGACCCGGAGCTGCTCGACTACGCTTTTGCCCGCAACGTCGTCATCGCGACCCCCACGACGCTGTTCGCACTGCTGCGCACGGTTGAACTTGGGTGGAGGCAAGATCCCATGAATCGGGAGGCGCAGACCATCCAGCGTCTTGGCGAAGAGCTGTACCGGCGTCTCGGCACGCTGACAGAGCACTACAACCGCGTCGGGAGCAGTCTTGAGAAGGCGGTCGAGTCGTACAACGCAACACTGGCGTCGCTCGACAGTCGGGTGATGGTCACCGCTCGTAAGCTCGAGGAACTAGGTGCAGCTGGGCACTCGTCGAGTGCGCCGGAGTTTCACCCTATCGATGCGCGACCGAGACTCCGCGACTCAGATTCGTCGAATTGTTAGCCCCTGGAGCGGGTCAAACTGGCAAGACTCGGGGGTAGGCCGGGTAGAATGCCCAGCGTGTCTCAAAACTCTCTCCGATCCCCGCGCCCTGGTACCGCCACCTTCCACGGTTTGCCTACCGTTTCCAGCATCGGCATTATCTTTGCTGCGCTGCTGACCGGCGTCGTCATCGCAACGTCGGCGGGATACATCGGATGGCCTCTGCTCGTACTGTTCAGCGTCGCGGTCATCGCCGTGACAACGCTGGTAGACCCGCGGGGTTTGTTCCTTACCGTCGCGGCTACCCCGCTTTTGTTCGTCATTGCGCTGCTTGGATTTGGACTGATTTCAGCACGCAATCAGCTTGGGGCAGCTGGTGCAGGCGGGAAAACCGCTATCCTTATGGTGCTCTACCCAGTAATCGAGCACTTCCCTATTCTCTTCACGGTGACTGCTGGTGCCCTGGTGATCGCCATCGTGCGCTACTGGCTGATCCAACGCCATAACGATGAAGTCCTGCGCCGGGAGCGAGCGCAGCGCCGCCGCATGAGCCAGTCGAACCGCAGGACCAATAGCGAGGGCCGTCGGGCCCGTGAGCGCAGCCAGGGTGGCATCACGGTCGATGAGCTGTTGAAGCGAACGAAGGCAGAACGCAGTCAGGCCCGCCCCCGTGGGGAGCGGGCCCGGCGAGTTGCCTCTCGCCTTGGCGAGGACCTGTACAAAAACGAAGATCGCTAGGCGAAGGCTAGACGAGCACTAGCTGCTACGGCGCGGCTGACGCAGATCCCGCGGCAGCGCGAACGTGATCGTCTCTACCGTAGTGGTGACTTCCTCTACATCGGTGTAACCGCGCTTCGCCAGCTCCGCGAGCAGCTCCTGAACCAGAATTTCCGGCACCGAAGCTCCCGATGTTACGCCAACGGTGTTGACGCCCTCGAACCATTCGTCTTGTACTTGGTGGGCGTAGTCGATGAGGTATGCGTTGTTGGCACCAGCGTCGAGCGCTACTTCCACCAGGCGCTTCGAATTGGAAGAATTTTGCGAGCCGACCACAATAACGAGTTCCGTCTGCGGTGCGATCTTCTTCACTGCTACCTGACGGTTTTGCGTTGCGTAGCAGATGTCGTCGCTAGGCGGGTTTTCTAGATCTGGGTAGCGCTCGCGCAGCTTTTCAACGATCAGCATCGTTTCATCAACAGACAGGGTGGTCTGGGATAGCCACACTAGCTTCGTCCCCTCTGGGAAGTCGGGAAGGGCGTCGACACCCTCGACCCCGTCAACGAGGTGGGTGACCTCCGGGGCCTCACCTGCGGTACCTTCGACTTCCTCGTGGCCCTCGTGGCCGACAAGCAAGATCTGGTATCCGTGCTTGGCAAACCGCTTCACCTCGTTGTGCACCTTGGTCACGAGCGGGCACGAGGCGTCGAGCGCCAGCAAGTTGCGCCCGTCCGCTGCTTCGCGGACCGCGGGGGAAACTCCGTGCGCGGAAAAAACAAGGTGCGAGCCTTCGGGGACCTCGTCGGTTTCGTCAACGAATATGACGCCGCGCTTCTCTAGTGTTTCCACTACGTACTTGTTGTGGACGATCTCTTTTCGCACATAAATTGGGGCTCCGTATTTTTCCAGCGCCTTTTCTACAGTGACAACTGCACGATCCACACCTGCGCAGTAACCGCGAGGTGCTGCCAGAAGAACTTTTTTACCCTGATTTGTCATGGAACCGACCCTACCGAATCAACGTCTAAAACAGTAGGTACACATTCTTGTGGTGATCTATCTATGAAACAATGACAGCGTATTCCATCGACACGCTGGGAAAGGAGCGGTGTTGACACAAGCACAAGGTGAGCGTTCAGCCTCACCAAGTAGCCCTGAGCAGCCATGGCCAGTGGCAAAGTTGAATAAGTCGGTCAAGGGGTGGATTAACCGTCTGGGCCACTTGTGGGTCGAAGGCCAGCTCACGCAGGTGAACTACAAGCCGAGCTGGAAATTCTCCTATCTCACGCTCCGCGATACACAGCAGGAAACGAGCGTGCAGCTTACGGTTTCCTCGGACTACTTAAGGAGCTTGCCGACGCCACCAAAGGACGGTGACCGCGTCGTCATCTACGGCAAGCCGGCCTTCTACGAGGGCCGCGGCTCCTTTTCGATGTGGACGACGCAGATTCGCCACGTCGGTATCGGTGAATTGCTCGCGAAGATTGAGCAGCTTCGGAAACAGCTTGCAAGTGAGGGTCTCTTTGACCGCGCCCGCAAACGGCCGATTCCCCTGCTCCCGAACACGATTGGCCTCATTACTGGTCGCGGCTCAGCCGCCGAGCGCGACGTGCTTTCCGTGGCGCAGAGCCGTTGGCCCGCGGTCCAATTCCGCGTGATCAACACCGCGGTACAGGGACCGAACGCGGTGCCTGAGGTCATTCAGGCCCTGCAGACGCTTGACGCGGCCCCCAATGTTGAGGTCATCATCATTGCCCGCGGCGGTGGCTCGGTCGAGGATCTCCTGCCGTTTTCTGAGGAGGCACTGCAACGCGCCGTAGCTGCGGCGGGGACGCCGGTGGTATCTGCCATTGGCCACGAGCCGGATAGCCCGGTGCTCGACAACGTCGCTGACTTACGCGCGGCCACTCCAACCGACGCCGCTAAACGCGTCGTCATCGATGCCACCCAGGAGCTTGCATTTCTGTCTGAGGCGCGCGTACGCAGCGCGCAGGCGCTGCGTACCTGGGTTTCCACCAAATCGGAAGAGATCCAGTACTGGCGCTCGCGTCCGGTGATGCAGAACCCGTTACTGGCAATTGAGCGTCGAAGCGAAGAGGTCTCACAGCAGGTTGCTTCGATGCGACGAGAGATCAGCCACCTGTTGGCACGAGAAACGCAGCAGGTCGCTGCGCTCCGCTCACAAGTTTCGGCGTTAGGGCCAGCAGCAACTCTCGCGCGCGGATATTCCGTAGTACAAGTCCTCCCCCGCGACCATTCCGATCCTGAGGTTGTCACCAGCATCGAACAATCACCACCCGGATCGCAGCTGCGCATCCGCGTCGCGGACGGTTCCATCACCGCAGCAGCAATGGGGACCACCCCCGCCGATTAAATCCACACAGCAATTTCACTAGCATCTAGCATCAAGGAGACAATCCATGTCCGAAAACACGTATGGCAATGGCCAACCCACCGACGCCGCATTCCCCGACCCCGCAACGCTTTCGTTCGAGCAAGCTAGGCAGCAACTCGTAGAAACAGTGAGGGTCCTCGAGCTCGGGCAAATGAGCCTTGACGAATCACTGAAGTATTGGGAGTACGGCGAGGGGCTCGCGAAGCGCTGCGAGCAGCTACTCGAGGGAGCATCAAAACGTGTCGAGGCCGCTATTCAGCAGCGCGACGCGGCTGAGCAAACATCACAGTCGGAATAGCCTGCTGCCACGGCGTCTACTGCGCTGACAGCGGCTCGGTCGCGAGCGCAGTACGTATCAGTTCCTCAAACTCGGCGTCTGTTCCGGCACCTGTGACGGCGAATCGTGCGTCGCCGGCATCGATAACCCACAGTGGGCGAGTTTTCGCCTCGGTACCCTTGAATATCTCAATGCTGTGGCCATCGATCGTGTCCTGGCGGTCAAGCGTGCGCTGCTTTCCGTCAACCTCGGACTGGACCGTTTTGCTGTCCGCACCCGTTTGCGTCAGCTGGATGAAGCCACCATCGGGCGTGACCCACCCTACGACTGGAGCTGGCTGCTGCGCGATCATGCTTCGCCGCGCGGAGTTCGTCACCCACCCTGTTGGCATTTCCGGGTAGCGCACCGGAAAATCGACTCCGCGAGCCTCAAGGCCAAGGAACGTCTTCGCATCGACTTCTTGCACAGGCCCATTTTCGGGCTTACCGGGATTGAACGTGCACAGCCCGGTCGCACCAACGGCAATGATCATGACGACCACGATCAAGATGACGTTGATGAGCATGTCTCTGCCGTCTTGGAAAATGCGAGGTTTGTTTTCTTGAGCCACGCGCTCCAGTATGACATGGATTCCTGATACCCCCGAATTTGTCTTTTACCCCCGCGCGTTGGCTTTTTACGCAGGAAGTCCCCAGTTCAGACACCACTATTCGCAGCATTGCCCTATTTTAGGTGTAGAAACGACGGTTCATGTCTGGCAAAAGTGCCATGATAGAGGTGTGCCAGACCGCAGTGGTATGGCTTTGCAACGCGGCATGATGTCGATGTTGTCACAACTAAAACTAGTTTGCCGCAGGAGGGCACTGTTTCATGTCTGAACAAACTTCTGAAAACTTCCCTGATCGTAACCTTGCAATGGAGCTCGTGCGCGTTACCGAGGCTGCTGCGCTTGCCTCTGGCCGCTGGGTAGGTCGCGGGATGAAAAATGAAGGTGACGGCGCCGCAGTCGACGCTATGCGCAAGATGATCAACTCCGTCACGATGGACGGCGTCATCGTCATTGGCGAGGGCGAAAAGGACGAGGCGCCGATGTTGTTTAACGGCGAAAGTGTCGGCAACGGTTTTGGCGCACAGGTTGATCTGGCGGTTGACCCAGTCGACGGCACGCGCCTGATGGCGGAAGGTCGCCCGAATGCTATTTCGGTTATCGCGGCTGCCGACCGTGGCTCCATGTTCAACCCGCAGGACGCGTTCTACATGAACAAGATTGCAGTCGGCCCTGAGGCTGTCGGGGTCATCGATATTACGAAGTCCGTCGAGTTCAACATTAAGGCAGTGGCAGAAGCCAAGGGAGTCGGCGTTGGTAACGTGACTGTGGTGGTACTCGACCGCCCACGTCACAACAAGCTGGTTGAGGAGATTCGCAAGGCTGGTGCCAAGGTACGTTTCATTATGGACGGAGACGTTGCTGGTGCCATCGCTGCTGCCCAGAACACCAACTCCATTGACATGGCGATGGGCATCGGTGGCACACCGGAGGGGGTTATCACGGCGTGTGCATTGAAGTGCCTTGGTGGTGAGATCCAGGGCCAGCTCGCACCGCAGTCCGATGAAGAGCGCGAACGCGTGCTGGCAGCGGGCCACGATCTCGACCGTGTGCTTGGCCTCGACGACTTGGTGGCCTCCGATAACTGCTACTTCGCGGCTACCGGTGTCACCAACGGCGACATGCTGCGCGGCGTCTCCTACCGTAAGAATGGCGCTACCACCCGTTCGTTGGTAATGCGCTCGAAGTCTGGCACCGTCCGCTACGTGGAGTCCCTCCACCAGCTGCCGAAGCTTCAGGAGTACTCGGTGATCGATTACTCCGGCCCGATCAAGTAATTCAAAGCGTCGATTTTCTGTAAGTATCAAGTAAAGGAAAGATTGAATGGCCGATAAGCAGTACCGTATCGAGCACGACACCATGGGTGAGGTCAAAGTACCTGTTGATGCACTGTGGCGTGCTCAAACTCAACGTGCTGTAGAGAACTTCCCGATCTCTGGCCGGGGCCTCGAGAACCAGCAGATCCGCGCCCTTGGGCTCCTCAAGGCCGCGTGTGCGCAGGTCAACAAGGATTCGGGCAAGCTCGATGCGGAAAAGGCTGACGCGATCATCGCTGCGGCGAAGGAAATCGCAGACGGCAAGCACAACGACCAGTTCCCAATTGACGTCTTCCAGACGGGTTCTGGCACTTCCTCGAACATGAACACTAATGAGGTCATTGCTTCGATCGCGCACGCAAACGGCGTGGAAGTCCACCCGAACGACCACGTCAACATGGGACAGTCCTCGAACGACACCTTCCCAACTGCAACGCACATTGCTGCCACCGAAGCTGCCGTCGAAGTGCTGGTCCCGGCCCTGCAGGTGCTGCAGAAGTCACTGGCTGCGAAGGCTGAGCAATGGCACGAGGTAGTGAAGTCGGGCCGCACTCACCTGATGGACGCGACCCCGCTGACGCTTGGTCAGGAGTTCTCCGGCTACGCTCGTCAGATCGAGCTCGGCATCGAGCGCGTTGAGGCGACTGTTGGCCGCCTCGGCGAGCTCGCCATTGGCGGCACCGCGGTCGGTACCGGCATCAACACCCCAGCAGACTTTGGCGCAAAGGTCACCGCAGAACTGGTGAAGATCACTGGGCTGACACAGCTGTCGGAGGCAAAGAACCACTTCGAGGCCCAGGCCGCACGCGACGCTCTGGTGGAATTCTCCGGTGCGATGCGCACTGTTGCAGTCTCGTTGTACAAGATTGCAAATGACATCCGGCTGATGGGTTCGGGCCCACTCGCCGGATTCGCGGAGATTCACCTCCCAGATCTGCAGCCAGGCTCGTCGATCATGCCTGGCAAGGTCAACCCAGTCCTGTGCGAGGCGGCAACCCAGGTCTCTGCCCAGGTGATCGGCAACGATGCCGCGGTGGCATTCGGCGGCTCGCAAGGCCAGTTCGAGCTCAACGTGTTCATCCCGATGATGGCGCGCAACGTGCTGGAGTCCGCTCGCCTGCTGGCGAACGTCTCTCGACAGTTCGCTACCCGCTTGGTTGACGGTATCGAGGCGAACGAGGCCCGCATGAAGCAGCTCGCGGAGTCTTCACCGTCAATCGTCACCCCTCTGAACAGTGCAATCGGCTACGAGAACGCTGCGAAGGTGGCAAAGCATGCGGTGAAGGAGGGCATCACGATCCGCCAGGCTGTGATTGACCTCGGCTTCGTGGACGGCGATACGTTGACTGAGGAGGAGCTCGACAAGCGTTTGAACGTCCTGTCGATGGCTCATACCGAACGCAACTAGTCTTCGCTACAATCATCCCTGCTACTGCCCATGTTCATGAGCACGACCAGGGATGATTTTTATGTCTGATTCTTTTTCGCAGCTTCGTACAGCTGGGGGCTCAAATAAGCCATGGGTTATTGGCGGTGTCTTAGCTCTGGTGGTCTCGCTCATCGGGATAGCGCTCGCCGCAGCGTACTGGTCCGCTCAGCCAAAGCCGGAGCCTAACGGGGTGCCTGCAGTTGTGACGGTGACTGCGTTTCCTGAAGCTCCGCAAGTGCGTGACGACGCCCCCTCCGGAACATTCCAAGGCACCCTCCAATCGCACAGCCCTGATGCTGCCGTAGCGGCGTGGCCGGCGGTGTTCTCCCTCCATGAAGGGCAAGGGATGGTCAGCTATCCTCTGAGCGGATGCGTGGCGCTTATCGCGCATGATGGCAGTGCTTCCGCTCTAACGAAACAGTGCCCTCCAACTACTGATGATGGTTTGTGGAACTTCTCCAGCCCGGAGCCGGGAATCGTTGAGGCACAGTTTTTCGAGCGCCGTGGTGATAACTCTCCAAACGTAGAAGGCTCACTATCGCTCCTGGTTGAATAGGTTTCTTTGATATTTTTGCACGGAGTGTAAGATTGCACTCCGTGAATTTTCCCGATCAGTCAGAAGGTCTCCGGCAGCGTAAGCGCCGCGAAACACGGCAGCGAATCTTCGATACAGCTGCATCGCTTGTGGCACGCGACGGCTATGACAATGTCACAGTCGAGGAGATCTGCCAAGGTGCAGGCATTTCACGGCGGACGTTCTTCAACTACATGGACTCAAAAGATGACGCTGTGCTTGGTCCCTTCCCTCTCGAGTTCACCAGCGAGAGCTTTGCACGCATTGCTGATGAGTCGTCCACGAACATGTTGTCCCTGGTAATCGATGCAATGGAAGAATCAGGTGCCGAAGATCGAGCCGAGGATGCCTGCCGAATCCAGCGGCTCATGCAGGACAACCCATCGTTGGCAAACGCGATGCTGGCCCGCAAACGCGATACGCTACGACACCTCGAGCAGGCTGTGCGTGAGCATTTTGCGAGCCACCCCGAAGACCGCCGTCTAGATGTCGCCATAGAGGCAGAAGCCCGAATCGTTGTGGAACTTTTTCGGACAACGCTTGTGCTTTATGCGCGAAGCCTTCATTTCCAAGAGGAGGGTTCGCCGAAGGAGCAGGCTCGTAGCGTAGCTGCCGTCGTCACGAAGTATGCAAAGGAGTTGCAGTGGTAAACAACACTAAGCCACACGTTGGCCTGATCTTTGGAGCGCTACTCATCACGATGCTGATGAGCTCATTGGGCCAGATGATTTTCTCCACTGCCCTGCCGACGATTGTCGGTGAGCTTGGTGGCGTAGATCACATGAGCTGGGTGATTTCGTCGTTCCTGGTCACGATGACAATCGCGATGCCAATTAATGGCAAGCTCGGTGACAGGGTCGGACGCAAGTGGCCTTATATTGGCTCGATTGGCCTGTTCGTCATTGGTTCCACCTTAGGTGGGCTTGCACAGTCGATGCAGCTGCTCATTATCGGGCGCGCCGTCCAGGGCTTTGGCGCTGGCGGCATGATGGTCAACTCCCAGGCAATCATCGCGGAGGTGGTTCCAGCCCGTAGCCGCGGCAAGTACATGGGTGTGATGGGGGCAGTATTTGGTGTTTCTTCCGTGCTTGGCCCCGTGCTGGGCGGATGGTTTACGGATGGACCCGGCTGGCGTTGGGGCCTTTGGATGAACATCCCGCTGGGGCTTCTCGCGATGACGGTCTGCACAATCGTGCTCCACCTACGCAAGGGTTCGCGGTCAGCACAGAGCATCGACTGGCTGGGCACCGTGCTCATGGCGGTTGCCACGACTTCTCTTATTTTGACCACAACGTGGGGTGGCACTCAGTATGAGTGGTCCTCGCCTATCATTTTGGGTATTTCCTCGCTTGCGGTTGTCGCTGCAGCGCTGTTCGTCTTCGTTGAGCTGCGCGTACCGAACCCGCTCATCCCCATGCACTTGTTCCGCAATCGCAACATGGTCTTGACGACGGCCTCCGGAACCGTGCTGGGACTGGCTATGACCGGTGCGCTTGCTTACCTGCCTACCTACCTGCAGATGGTGCACGAACTCACGCCAACGAACGCGGGGCTGATGATGCTGCCAATGGTCATCGGCATCTTGGGCACTGGCACTACCGTGGGGTTCATTATCGCGAAAACGGGCCGCTACAAGGTCTACCCGATCATCGGTATGGCCATCGTTTCGGTCGGACTCTTCCTCTTCTCGCAGCTCGAAGTGTCCACACCGCTGACCACGCTGGGTATCTACATGTTCATTTTTGGGTTCGGACTCGGCTTAGTCATGCAGGTACTGGTACTTATTGTCCAGAACTCGTTCCCACTAGCAATGGTCGGTACTGCAACAGCGACGAACAACTTCTTCCGACAGATCGGCTCCGCGATCGGTGCGTCGCTTATTGGTTCGCTGTTCATTCACAATATGACGGAGGAGCTCGCGGAACGCCTGCCAAAAGCATTGGCCTCGATGGCCCCTAGCGAGGCAGCCCCTTACGCCGAGCAATTCTCGAGCGCCGGTGGGCACAACTCCCTCACCCCGCACGCGGTTGCACAACTGCCTGACGTACTGCGCGACGCCGTCCTTAATAGTTACAACGACGGCCTGACCCCAGTGTTCTTACTGATGGTCCCATTGGCCGCCGTTGCGTTGGTGCTGCTCTTCCCGGTCCGGGAGGACCCGCTGAAAGAGACGCTGGACTAGGAACGATGAGGCGTGACTAGACCTGGCTTTTGCCTGGTTTCTTTTCTCCCGGCTTCGGCAACAGCAGCTCGTAGATGTCCGAGTCACGCCACTGGCCTTCCCGCTCACCGTAGGACATTTTCGCCATGTGATGGAAGGTGCCAACTTTCTCAAACCCGCGCGACTTGTGCAGCCCTGCCGATCCTTCGTTTTCCGGGAAGATCCACGAGTGAATCGACCACTTATCAAGTTCGATGCACGTCGCGATGAGCTTGTCTAGCAGCGCACCGGATACCCCCATGCCGCGCGCATCCGGATGCACGTAGATGGAGTCTTCAACTACTCCATGGAACACGCTTCTCGACGACGCCTTCGCCGCAGCTACCCATCCGAGCACACGCGAGTCATCGTGTTCATCAACGGCAACAAACACCGTTTCCATGATCTTCGCCCTGGAAAACTGCTCCCATGTCAAGCCGCGCGTCTCGTAAGTTGCGTTTCCGGTACTCAGACCCATCTCGTAGATGCTACGCACCTGCGGGTAGTCTTCTGGCCGGATTGGTCGAATGGTAAACCCTTTTTTGGTCATAAAAAACATTGTCCCCATTGGTCACACATCGTGCAACCAACGGGGACAAAAGCCGTTGTAGAGCTACAAATTACTTCTCGATGATGTTTGCAGCGAACGCGCCGGTGTCGTTGTTTTCACGAGTCCACTCGATGGTGCCGTGCTCGAACTCCTGGAACCAGCCAGATTCATTTGGAAGTGGGGTCTCGGCTGCGGTTGGGAAGCCAACCTTGTCCATAACGCCTTCATTCGTCAGCCACACGTTAGCAATTTGGCCCCAGATCGGAGCGCCACCGGTGTTTTCATTCCAGGCGACGTGGTGGTCATTGTCAAAGTCAACGATCCAGCTGCCATCGTGCTCCGTAACCTTCATCGGCTCGCCCCACTCCGAGTCAGCGTACTGGCCGATTGCCTGGACCAGACCGGTTGGAACCTTGACCTCTTCACCGTCTGCGGTAGTCAAGGAGACAGACTCCGTAGAGCCCTCTGCACCATTAGCGTCGGTGGCGGTCTCAGCAGCAGTCTCCGTCTCGGCTGCCTCTGTAGCTGTCTCGATGTTGGTCACCGTTGCGGTGCCGGAAGCACCATCCGCAGCGGTGGTAGCAGTGCTATCGGCGCCCTCTCCGTCAGAGCAAGCAACCAAGCCTGCGGCCAGAGCGGTAGCAGCAACGGCGGAAGTAAAAGCCTTCTTGTAATTCATCAAAATTTCCTTTCGTTGTTGAATTTGTCTGGTTTCCATTATGCAAATTTCACTTTCGCCGCCTCCGTTTCACCCCCGTTCGGGGTGTTTTCCCGGCCGCACCCTTGCGCTTTTTCCCACGTTTCGTATATAAGCGTTTGCCCTGCGCAGCACGGGAGTCTGACACCTGTTTGCGCCGCCTCGTCCCAGCAGTCGGCTCACTCCCCCTCGACGAGCGAGCGGTGCGCCCTTTTGCGACGCCCACAAAGTCCTGGATCTCGTCACCGTCGTCGGCTTTCCGCCACACCAATGCAATCTCAGTTTCAACCAGCGGAGCGTGCCAAACTTCCAAACACGCGATCTGTTTCTTCGAGAGCACCTTCAACAACGGCAACGGGGCCAATGCCACGCCAACGTTTGCCGCAACGACCTGCAAAGCACCACGAAGCTCTTCAAGTGACGCCTCCGGCTGGTAGACCCAGTTGATGATTTCGCCTTCGAGGTCCGCGTAATCGACGCGCTCCCCAAGCTCTGCAAACAAAGAGTCCTTGGGCACGGCAACGCCGGGAGCCTCGGTATAGAGACGGACCACGTGAAATTCATCGGTAATACGGTCATCGGGCAGGCGCATCAGCGCCAGCGATGTAGAAGTCGTCTCGTCCAGGAGATCAGCGAAGGGGTCGTCGACACCTTGCGTATCGAGCGAGTGCGGTGTGGACTGTGCGAAGCGTTTAAACCACTTCCCTGGCTCTGTGCCGGTGACGAAAGCAAGCGATAGCATGGCACAATGCTACCGTTTGGTGTATGACTACACAGAAGCCATCCGGAACCGCGATGAAGGCCGCGACCGCCGCGAAGAAACTCGGGATCTACCTGCCAGCGACGCCGCAGGAGTTCCAAGACAATGCCGTGACGCACGCGCAACTGCGCGAATTACAGAACAATCCCCCAGAGTGGCTGCAGGAACTGCGCCGCAATGGGCCACACCCCCGCCCCGAGGTGGCGCGCAAACTCGGGATCTCAATCACCGCACTCAAAGCAAACGACATGGACAAGCCGCTCACCACTGAGGAGATCAACGAGCTGTTGAAAAACCAGCCGGAATGGTTGAGCTCGGCCCGCACCACTCATTCAGAGCAGCGCCAGGCCGAGCAGCAGCAGTAGCTCTTAGAGCATCTTCCAATCTTCGAGGCCCGGGTAGAGCGGGAACCGCTCCGCCAGCGCGTCTACGCGGGCGTGCAGGGCGTCGACGTCGGCGTTCTCACCCTGGATAAGCGCCTCGGCGATAATTTCCGCAACTTCCTCGAACTCTTCCTTGCCGAAGCCGCGGGTCGCCAGCGCCGGGGTGCCAATACGCAGCCCCGACGTCACGGCTGGCGGACGCGGATCGAAAGGAACGGCGTTGCGGTTCACCGTAATGCCAGCCTTATGCAGCAAATCCTCTGCCTGCTGGCCATCCATCGCGGAGTTACGCAGGTCCACTAGCACAAGGTGGACATCGGTGCCGCCGGAGACGACGTCGATGCCGGCTTCCTTGGCGTCTGGCTGGGTCAAGCGCTCGGCGAGAATCTTTGCGCCCTCGAGCGTGCGCTCCTGGCGGTTACGGAAAGCCTCCGTCGCGGCGAGCTTGAAGGCGGTAGCCTTCGCAGCGATCACGTGCACCAGCGGGCCACCCTGCTGGCCTGGGAACACTGCGGAGTTGAGTTTCTTGTGCAGCTCGAGATCGTTGGTCAGGATGAAGCCGGAGCGTGGTCCACCAATGGTCTTGTGCACCGTGGAGGACACAACGTGTGCATGAGGCACCGGCGACGGGTGCAGACCAGCAGCGACCAAGCCAGCGAAGTGCGCCATATCGACCCACAAGTACGCACCAACCTCGTCTGCGATCGAGCGGAACTCAGCAAAGTCCTCGTGGCGAGGGTACGCGGACCAACCCGCGATGATCACCTTCGGCTTGACCTCGCGCGCCTGTTCACGCAGCTTCTCCATGTCGATGGTGCACGTGTCTTTTTCAACCTCGTACGCAGCGACGTTGTACAGCTTGCCGGAGAAGTTGATCTTCATACCGTGCGTCAGGTGGCCACCGTGAGCGAGGCTGAGGCCCAAGATGGTGTCGCCCGGCTCGCACAGCGCCATCAACACAGCCGCATTCGCCTGCGCACCGGAGTGTGGTTGCACGTTCGCGTATTTCGCGCCGAAGAGCTCCTTCGCGCGGTCGCGCGCCAGGTCTTCAACGACGTCGGCGTGCTCGCAGCCACCGTAGTAGCGACGACCTGGGTAGCCTTCGGCATATTTGTTTGTAAACACCGAACCCTGTGCTTGCAGCACTGCTCGTGGAACGAAGTTCTCGGAGGCAATCATCTCCAGCGTGTTTCGCTGGCGCGACAGCTCCTGAACGATCGCTTCGTGAACTTCGGGGTCAAAAGTAGCGAGATCCTGGTAGCGGAGGTCTTCAGACACGTGCACCGGGTCCTTTCAAGATCAGACAGTCAATCATGTTATAGCTCATGCCCAGGCACACCTACGCCTGGCACTGCTATGCAGTATAAGCATCAGCGCTACGAAAGAAGTCCACTTTATTCAGGAACTTCAGAAGTATCTGTACCTGAGTTCCCCGGCACGAAACAACAAATGTAACAATGTTACGCATGGCGAAATCTCCCCGCACTTCGGATTCGAGCCCTTATTTGGACTTTCACCGCGACGATTGGCGGCACCGACGTGCGCAAATGCCACAAGTCTTGACGGAGGACGAAGTAGCCAAGCTCAGTGGTATCGGCGAGAACCTCGATATGCAGGAAGTTGAAGACATTTACCTTCCGATCTCTCGCCTGATTCACCTCCAGGTACGGGCCAGACAAAAACTTACGAAGGCTACAGAGACGTTTATCGGTGATGACCCAGGCCACGTGCCATTCATTATCGGGATTGCGGGGTCGGTGGCCGTCGGCAAGTCAACGACTGCCCGTGTACTGCAGGTGTTGCTACAGCGTTGGGACTCTCATCCTCGAGTGGACCTCATCACCACCGACGGGTTCCTCTATCCCAGCAAAGTGCTCAAAGAGCGCAACCTGATGGACCGCAAAGGATTCCCGGAATCCTACAACCGGCGCGACCTCATGCGCTTTGTCACCGAGGTCAAGTCGGGTCAACCACTGGTCAAAGCGCCGATATATTCTCACTTCGCCTACGACATCATCCCAGGCGAGTTCATTGAGGTCCGCCAGCCGGACATCATCATTCTCGAAGGGCTCAACGTCCTCCAAACCGGCCCGACCCTCATGGTGTCCGACCTCTTCGACTTCTCAATTTATGTCGACGCCCTCACCACCGATATTGAACGCTGGTACATCGACCGCTTCATGAAGCTTCGCAACACCGCGTTTCGAGAGCCCGGCGCGCACTTTGCGCACTATGCCGACATCGATGAGGCGCAGGCCCGTCACAAGGCACGCGATATTTGGCAGTCCATCAACCTGCCGAACCTAGTGGAAAACATTGCCCCCACCCGTATCCGTGCCTCGCTCGTGCTACGCAAAGGCGCCGACCATTCAGTGCAGTGGGTCCGCATGCGCAAAATGTAGCGCCAGGTAGCTGCCTACTTGCCGAAGCGACGGGAGCGCTGCGAGTACTCGCGCAACGCGCGAAGGAAGTCAATCTTGCGGAACGCGGGCCAGTACGTGTCCGTAAACCAGATCTCGGAGTACGCCGCCTGCCACAGTAGGAAGCCGGAGAGGCGCTGCTCCCCCGACGTCCGGATCACTAAGTCTGGATCGGGCTGACCTGAGGTGTACAGGTGCTGCGACACGGACTCGACGGTCACTGCGTTGACCAGTTCGTCCACGCTGCAGCCGCTGGCAGCGGCGTCGCTAATGAGGCTGCGAACGGCGTCGACAATTTCTTGCCTGCCGCCGTACCCCACCGCAATGTTGACGGTCAGGCCAGCTTTGCCTGTGGTGGTGTCGGCAGATCGGCGCATCCTTTCTGCAACCTCATCCGGCAAGAGCTCCAGGTGCCCTACGAGCCGAACCTTGCAGGAGTAAGACTGCGTCGCAAGGTCCTCGATCACCTCGGAAATAATGTCGAACAGCAGCTCAACTTCTTCCGAAGTCCGTTGCAAATTCTCCGTTGATAACAGGTAGATCGTAACGACGTCCACGTCCATTTCCGCCGACCACCGCACAAGTTCGCCGATCTTCGCCCCACCCACCCGGTGGCCATGAGAAACATCGGTGAACCCAGCCTCACGGGCCCACCGTCGGTTGCCGTCCGCCATGACCGCGATGTGCTTCGGGCGTTTCTTGCCCTTCAGCTCACGCTTCAGGCGCGCTTCATACAGCGGATACAGAATTTTTTGGAGGCTACTCACGGACCCAACCTTACTCACCAATCAACGGTATGTATGTTAGATGCCTTAGATCCAACGCTTCTTCCGGCGATCAAGCACACCCGCCTCCGCCATGGCCTTATCCAGCGCCTCCTGGTCAAACGGGTCGATTCCGTGCTTCTCAGCGAAGAGGCTGCGACGGCGGAACCGCGAGTACCGGCGATGGAACGCAAACCCCAGAGACAAAATGACCACAGCCAGCATCACCAACAGCAACAGGCCGAATGGCGAAGCCTTGCCAAAGTCAGGCCCCACCGGGTTTTCCTTCGGCGCCTGCGCCACCAAGTAAGCAGAGGTGTTGATAATCGCTGCGTGTGCTGTCGTCATCATGTGTATTTCGTCTTCCTTGTGCTGAAAATGTTAGCGCTCTTGCCCGAAACCTTCAGCGAGCGCGTCCGCGGTCTTCGGGTCAATACCGGCGAAGAGATCATCTTCCGGCAACGTTGATGCTACGCGAGTTCTGGCCAACTCAAACTCTTCTGTCGGCCATACCTCCTGCTGGTCCTCAACTGGGCTCGCCAAAAACGCGCCCGCCGGATCAATCTGTGTCGCATGTGCCGTCAGCGCTGCTGCACGCTGGGGGAAGTACTCCGCGCACTCCACCCTTGTGGTCACGCGACTCATCACATCCGCTTTGTTTTCTTCCCACCGCTGAATCATCAGCTCGTACGGGCTCTTCTTTCCCTGCGCGTACAAGCGGTCCTGCAGAAGACGCATCCGCTGCAGGATAAATCCATGGCTGTAGTACAGCTTCAATGGCGTCCACGCCTGCCCTGCTTCAGGAGCAAAGGATGGATCTCCCGCCTTGTCCCAGGCCAGCATCGAGATTTCGTGGACCATCAAGTGGTCGGGGTGCGGGTAGCCACCGTTTTCGTCGTAGGTAATGATGACATGCGGCCTGAACTCTCGAATCGACTCGACGAGATGCGCCGTCACTGCCTCCGGGTCTTGGGTCGCGAACGAGCCTTCCGGCAGCGGGGGCAGCGGGTCGCCTTGTGGCAGACCCGAGTCTTCGTACCCCATCCACTGATGTTCCACGCCGAGGGCCGCCGCGGCCTCCGCCATCTCCTGCTCCCGGACCTCGAGGATGTTCTCCAGCACGCCCGGCCGATCCATCGCAGGGTTCAAGATGTCGCCTCGTCGCCCGTCAGTACATGTGACGACGAGCACCCGGTTCCCCTCCGATGCGTATTTTGCCATCGTTGCTGCACCTTTAGAGGACTCGTCGTCTGGGTGTGCGTGGATCGCCATCAAGCGCAAGCCGGCCACTATTCCTCCTAGAACTTCTTCGGGGCCTGATTCCGTAACTTCGCGCCATCTTAGTACCATTGGAACGGATTGCAGCTACAGCGTCATCCAGCGTCATTCAGCGAGGTAGGTAACCGTGACTTCTCCCAGTCGCCCAACATCCCGATACGGCTCCAGCACCACCCCGACAGCCACGAAACGCAGCAACGCCGCTGGCCGGATCGTCGCGCTGATCGCCATCGGCCTCGTCGTCGTGCTGCTTTACAGTGTCTTTGACTACTTCAAGAAGCAGGAGTCCCGCACCGTCACTGCGGATTTCATCTCGCTCGAAGCTGTTGACGACAACACCACACGCATGTGGATCGATGTATCACGCAAAGACGTCGAGGCCCCTTCGTACTGCATCGTCACTGCGGTCAACTACGCGCATGCCGAAGTTGGGCGTCGAGAAGTAGTACTCCCCGCAGGCGGGCAGGAGCTCGAGCGGGTCGCCGTCGAACTACCGGTGCGCGAGCCGGCAGTCTCAGGACGTGTCTACGGCTGCTCGGACAATCTGCCGTTCTACATGGACCCCACCAGCACCTTTTACGACGCCCGCTAAGCCTCACCAGTGCACCACCTGCGCGGCAGCTGTGCTATTATCCGCCTGGTAAAGTTGCCCGCCAACCGGCGGGCTCGTTTGACATATATAGGGAAGGTTTTTACCTGATGGCGCAAACTCAGCAGCAGTACATCACCCCGGAGATGAAGGCCAAGCTTGAAGCTGAGCTTCAGCAGCTCATCGACAATCGCCCTGTCATCGCAGCCGAAATTAACGAACGCCGTGAAGAAGGCGACCTCAAGGAAAACGCTGGCTACGACGCCGCGCGTGAGCAGCAGGACCAGGAAGAAGCTCGCATTAAGCAGATTTCCGAACTGCTGGCTAACTCCACCACGGAGCGCTCCGGCATCGTCGAGGGTGTAGCCCACGTAGGTTCCGTCGTGCACGTCTACTACAACAATGACGAAAATGATAAGGAAACGTTCCTGATCGGTACCCGCGCGGCTTCGACGGACAACGAGGACCTGGAGACCTACTCGGAGAACTCTCCGCTCGGCGCAGCCGTAGTCGGTGCTTCCGAGGGTGAAACCCGCACCTACAACGCCCCAAATGGCCGAGAGATTTCGGTAACAATCGTCTCCGCAGAACCGTATGATTCTGTTAAGGCTTCCACGCCACGGGCGAAGTAGCCTGTCTACGCCATCGGCGTTATCCGTGATCGCTGACATTGAAGGAATTCCTGTGAATAAGTTCTTTTCCCGCAAGCTAGTACTCACCAGCGTGGTCGCACTCGGTGCTGTGGGCTTGACTGCCTGCCACCCACCACACCAAAACCCGTCGGACCTGAAGGTTGATACGGCACAAAGCCAGGACCCAACTTCGCTTCCTGGTGAGCGCGCGAAGGCAACCCCGACGAACGTAACCGATGCAGCAGGCGCTACCTCTGAGGCTGCAGTCACCGAGACTGTCACCGCTATGGGTGCTTCGGACAAGACCCCACTGGTCAATAACTGCGGCAGCGTCGGCCTTGAGCGTCCAGCTTCGCTGACTCTCAACTGCAGCGACCAGAACGATTTCCTCCAGGACATCGTGTGGGATACCTGGTCTGAGCAGCTCGCGCAGGGCACCGCTACCCGCACCACGGTCAATCCGAACCGCGAAATCGAAGATGTGCAGGTTGTCCTGGGCAACCCAGACATCGTAGATGGTGTGCTCGTGTTTAAAACCATCACCGTTGACGGCACGTCTATCAACCCTGAGGGTGCACGCTAAGTACGCTGAATACAGCAATTAGCTCCCTGCCCCGGCCCAGCGATGTTGTTGGCCGGGGCGCTTTTGAGCGCAACTAGACAAAAATACCCGGCCTCACAGTCGTGGGGCCGGGTATTTATTGCAGTGAGCGCGTGCGCTATCGCTGTTGGAAGTAAGACAGCAGGCGCAGGATCTCGGTGTAGAGCCACACCAGAGTCACTGCCAGGCCAAGTGCAACGCCCCAGGCCGCCTGCGATGGGGCGCCCATGCGCACCAACTTATCGGCGACGTCAAAGTCCTGCAGGAACGCAAGTGCGCCCAGCACGATGCAGACCAGGCTAAACACGATGGCGATGGTGCCACCACCGCGAAGCGGATTCATGCCTGTAAAGATGCTCAACAAGAGGTTGCCGACAACCAGGATGAGCACGCCGAAAATGGCTGCGGTGAGGATCCGATTAAACCGCGGGGTAACGCGAATGGCACCGGTGCGATAGACCACAAGCATGCCCGCGAAGACACCGAAGGTGCCCAAGATCGCCTGGAAGATTAACGCGCCTGCGTCCGCGCCGGCGACACTGAACTGCCCGGTGATGGCGAATGAGAACCCACCAAGGAACAGGCCCTCAGCAGCCGCGTACGCCAGGGTAATAACTGGGGAACCGTACTTTTTGCCAAATGCGTGAATCATCACGAGGACGAAACCGGCGACGGCACCGACCAGCGTCAGAATGCTGGCAATGGAGCCGTACCCACCGAGGTACAGTCCGAAGTTAATTACTGCAAAGGCGACAATTACGGCAAGGGTAATGCCGGTTTTAGTGACAACGTCGTCAACCGTCATTGGACGGTCCTCAGACACGGTGCCCGCCGATGCACCCATGGGTGCTTGCTCGTACGGGTTCGCGGCACCGTACCCCTGGTACCCAGTGCCACGTTGGGAATCTACTCCCTGCAGAGTTTTCAATACAGGGTTGTTGCTACTCACGGACCCCTGATCCTTTCTTTTGAGAACAATCGTTCACCTACTCCAACGCACTGGGTGTTGTTTTAGTTCCATGCGCCCAAAGAATTTGTCCGGATCACGCCACTGAGCGTGGCCTCTGCAGCAATCTGCACCACAATTCATGTCCATCTTTCTGGCAGCGCTATACTTCTGTACGTTTGTCGCACTCCAGGAAGGTCGCCATCCCATGCCGCCCCCAATATCAGGTTCTCACCGCTATGTCCCCGCCCTCGACGGGATCCGAACGCTAGCGGTCATGCTGGTTATCGCGTACCACCTCAACCTCCCTGGGTTCAGCGGTGGCCTGCTAGGCGTGGGCGTGTTCTTCACCCTCTCGGGGTACTTGATCACGCTTAACCTCATGCGTGGGCACTACCGGGATAACTCGCTGCACCTGAAGACGTTTTGGGTCAGGCGTTTCCGCCGTCTCATACCTGCGATGCTGACCACAGTGTTGGCAGTCGTGATTCTTTCCGTCGCGTTCGATGCGGGCAACCTTCGTGACCGCTCGTTTGAAGCGTTGAGCTCCATTTTCTACGTGAACAACTGGCATAACATCGCCGTCGGTTCATCGTACTTCGATCAGTTCAATGGCCCCGGTCCGCTGGACCATATGTGGTCACTGGCGATCGAGGAACAATTTTATCTCTTGTGGCCGCTGTTGCTGTGGGTGCTGCTGAGGGTGTTCCGTCGTGGGTGGATTGTCGCCGTCGTGACCACGGTGCTCGCCGGAGCTTCCTTTATCTGGATGTGGGTGCTCGCTGATCCTTCTATCGACGCGACTCGCGTCTACGAGGGCACCGATACCCGCGCGGGCGGGCTGCTCCTCGGCGCGGTCTTAGCAATCGTGGTTTCCTCACGGAAGCACGCCGGTAAGAACATTGGTTCCTCCCCTGTTCTGAGCACCGTTGTTGGCACCCTCGGCTTCGGCGGCATCTTCGCGCTGAGCATGCTCGTCGCGCAGGAAAACATGTTCTTGTACAAGGGTGGGATCCTGCTTCTGAACCTTGCGTCAGTTGCTGCTATCTACTCAGTCATTGGGGCGCGCGGCCCCTGGACGACCATTTTCAGCTGGGAGCCGCTTCGCTGGATCGGCGAACGCTCCTACGGTATTTACCTGTGGCACATGCCGGTGATTTACTTCATGCCGGATGCGTGGTTGCAGGATCACCGCGTGTGGTCCTCCATCCTCGTGTTTGTGCTTTCGACTGCACTTGCTGCGCTGAGCTGGACCATGTTTGAGAACCCAATCCGTCGCAATGGCGTGTTCGGGCCCCTGAAGCAATTCCGCGCACACCCGTTGGAGGCACTCCGCCCGATCACGCTTGGTTCGACGATTACGCTCGCCGCAATCATTGCAATAGGCATCCCGGCTGTGTTCGCCATGGATACCTCGAAGCCGAACACCACCATGTCCCTGCCTCAGGATGCGCAACGCGGAGGCACGCGCGACCATCGCGAGGGAAAGGACAAAGCCAAGGAAACTGAGGAAAGCTTGACGACGTCCGCCTCTGAGAAAGCTTCATGGGAGGACCAGCCTTCGGACGTGAAGATGAGCTGCGAGAAGGTCATCCACGTCGGCGATTCCACCTCGATTGGCATGTTCGATATCAACCAGCTTCCTGAAGGCGCGGTCACTGCGATTGACCGATACTTGGACGCTGGCGCAAGCGAGGTAGATACGAGCGTGTTTGGCGCTCGCGCGACGAATCAGGGATTCAACGGCAACGGAGAGAACTACCCGTCTGCGATTGAGTCCGTGCAGCAACTGCTCGCCCAGGGTGCAGCTGACGATGGCACCTGCTGGGTCATCGCCACCGGCGTGAACGACGCCGCCAACGCAGACGCTGCCCGCTCCTACGGCTACGACCCCACGGGTGAGTTGGAGGCAAACATCCGCAAGATGCTTGACCTGTTGGAGGGCTACCGCGTGATGTGGCCGACAGCCGCAACGGGTAACCCGTCGAATGGCTACTACGCCAACGAGAACATGGACGAGTTCAATGTTGCATTGCGCAAGGTTGCGAAGGAGCGTCGAGACGTAGTCGTCTACGACTGGGCGAGCGAGGCGCGCTCCAACTTGGATTGGTTCCTCGCAGGCGACGAGGTGCACTACAACGCCACCGGCAATGACATCCGTGGCAAGCACTTTGCTGCCGCACTTGCTCACGCGTTCCCGAAGGATATCCCGGTAGACGCCATCCCAACGGACGCGGAGGTGACTTCCAAGGGGCCGAAGCTATAGTTTTGGGCATGGCCACTTGGAAAGAAATTGTCGCTGCAAACCCTGACCACTCCGAGAATTACGCCCAGCGGTGGCGCAACTTCGTGCAACAGGGCAAAGATATCGACGGGGAGGCCCGGCTTATCGACGCCCTCTCCGCCCGCCACTCCCGCATCCTCGATGCAGGGTGCGGGACTGGTCGCCTTGGCGGCTATCTGGCAAAGCGTGGACATATCGTCTTCGGTGTGGACATCGACCCGGTGCTGATCGGGTACGCGAAGCAAGACTTCCCCGAAGCAACTTGGGTAGTTGGCGACCTTTCCGCCGATCCGATCGAGGTCCGCGATATCGATATTGCGGTCTCGGCAGGCAACGTGATGGGGTTCCTCGCCGTCGACGGTCGCAGGCCCGCGCTTGAGAACATCTTCCGAACGCTACGTCCGGGCGGACGGTTCGTCGTCGGCTTCGGGCGTGGGCGCGGATGGGAGTTCGACGACTTCCTCACCATGTGCCACGAAGTCGGGTTCCAGCCACAGCACCAGTTTGCGAGCTGGGACTTGGAGCCGTTCACGGAGCAGTCCGGGTTCTTGGTTGCTGTGTTGCAAAAGCCAAAGGTTGATGAGCAGGCCGTTCGCTCGTTAACGAACCTACTCTAATAGTTCGCTGGCCCGACCTTACTGAACAAGGTTGACGCGATTCGCCATCCGTTGGCTACCGCCAGACGTGTAGAAGTGCACCGAGTTGTTCTCGTCTTCGGGGTGATCGCACCACATGTCACGGCCATCGCTGCCCATCTTGCACACCATCGGGTAGGTTTCGCCGGTGACGGGACTCGTCACCGAGATATCAGCCCGCGGCACCGCGTTCACGTTGGGGTTCGCCGCTACGTAGCGCCAGGTTGCGGCGTAGGCGACGTCGAAGATCTCAGCTGCAAATTCGCACGATGTTGCGGGTCCCGCCTTGATTCGGTCGCCGAACTCAGTGGTGCCACACTCCCCTCCTACTTGACCAGTGTTGATGGAGTGGCGCGTTGAAAATGTATGAGTCTCGGTATCCTCGTAGGCGCTGGTTGGGGCGGCGGTGTCCTCCGCGTGTGAATCTGTGGTGGTGATTGTTTGGGTGATCGTGGCCGGGGCTGCATCGTTGCTGCTGGAGCTCGAACCACTGTCACCGGAACAACCCACAACGCCCAAACAAGCGACTGCGATCATCCCGACTGCTGCGTATTGCTTCATTGCTTCCTCAAGGTCTTCGGAGAAAAGGGGTGCCCACAGCATAGCCGATAGGAACACAAAAGGTCCCGCTACCTGTAGGTATGCGGGACGTTGCGTTGTGCCCCCAGTGGGACTCGAACCCACACTGAATTGATTTTAAGTCAACTGCCTCTGCCGATTGGGCTATAGGGGCGCACGGGCCCATAGTACAGGCAGCACCGGGAAAACTCCCAATAGGCACCACCGGACAAAGCCCGGTAGAAACCGCTACTGGCTCACACTGATGATGCGTTTCTTTTTCCTGCCACCGTCGCCATCGGACTCACCAGTAACGGAGATCTTCTCGGCATCGAAAATGTCCGCGATGAAGTCGGCGACCCACTGCAGCAGCTCCATGTCGCGCAGGTTTGGCTGGTTGATGCCTTTGCCTTCACGTGGCATTGGTACCTGCAGTGTCTTTGCCGCAGCACGGTAATTCGCTCCCGAGTACAGGCGCTTCAACCTGACTTGCTTCGAGTCTGGCAACTCCACGGGGTGGAACTTGATCCTCGTGCCTTGAGTCAAGATATCCGAGATTCCAGCAGTTCGAGCCAAGTGGCGCACGCGTGCAACCGCGAAGAGGCGCAAGACCTCGGTCGGAAGTGGTCCGAAGCGGTCGATCATTTCCTCGGCAACCTTGCGCAGGTCCTGCTCATCGCGGGCCTCGGCAAGTTTTCGGTACACGTCCAGGCGCAGGCGCTCGGCGTTGATGTAGCTTTCGGGGATGTGGGCGTCGACAGGCAGATCCACTCGGATCTCCTTCGGGCCCTGGTCTGTCGCGTCGACGACTTCGCCGGTCATGAGCGCCTTGTACGTTTCGACGGCCTCCCCGACCAGCCGGACGTACATGTCGAAGCCAACACCTGCAATGTGGCCGGACTGCTCCGCGCCGAGCACGTTGCCGGCACCGCGCATCTCCAGGTCCTTCTGCGCGACAGCAATGCCGGCGCCGAGGTCGTTGTTCTGTGCGATGGTCGCAAGTCGGTCGTAGGACGTTTCGGTGAGTGTCTTCTCTTTCGGGTACAGGAAGTACGCGTAGCCGCGTTCGCGGGAACGCCCGACGCGCCCGCGCAGCTGGTGCAGCTGGCTCAGACCCATGTTCTGCGCGTTCTCCACGATCAGGGTGTTAGCGTTGGCGATGTCCAGGCCGGTCTCCACGATGGTGGTGCAGACAAGCACGTCGAATTCGCGGTTCCAAAACCCTTGGACTGTCTGCTCAAGCTGCTGCTCACCCATCTGCCCATGCGCGACCACGACGCGGGCCTCGGGTACGAGTTGCCGCAGGGAGCGCGCCGTCTTCTCAATATCGGAAACGCGGTTGTGGATATAAAACACCTGGCCGTCGCGGAGCAGTTCGCGTCGAATAGCTGCCGCAACCTGCTTCTCTTCCTGCGGGCCAACGTAGGTCAGCACCGGGTGGCGGTCCTCCGGAGGAGTCGTGATCGAGGTCATCTCGCGGATGCCCGTCAGACTCATCTCCAGGGTCCGCGGGATTGGCGTCGCGGTCATCGTGAGCACGTCGACGTGACTCTTCAGGGCCTTGATGTGCTCCTTGTGCTCTACGCCGAAGCGCTGCTCCTCATCCACAATGATGAGGCCAAGCTGCTTCCAGAACACGCCCGTCTGCAGCAGACGGTGTGTGCCGATCACAACGTCGACGGAACCATCCGCCAACCCTGCCATAATCTCCTTAGCTTCCTTCGCTGAAGTAAAGCGCGACAGCTCGCGAACGGTGACCCCGAAGCCGTCCATGCGCTCGTTGAACGTGGAGTAATGCTGCTGGGCAAGAAGCGTCGTCGGCACAAGCACCGCCACCTGCTGTCCGTCTTGCACTGCCTTGAACGCGGCGCGAACAGCAACCTCGGTCTTTCCGAATCCCACGTCACCGACGATCACGCGGTCCATCGGTGTCGGCTTCTCCATGTCCTCCTTGACCGCCTCAATGGCAGCGAGCTGGTCCTCCGTTTCTACGAACGGGAACGCGTCCTCCATCTCGTGTTGCCACGGCGTGTCTGGGCCGAAAGCGTGGCCCGGCGCGGCCTGACGCTTAGCGTAAAGCTCAATGAGTTCGCCGGCGATCTCACGTACGGCGGCGCGCGCCTTGCGCTTGGTGTTCTTCCAGTCGGAGCCGCCCATCTTGGACAGCGAAGGCTTCTCGCCGCCGGTGTATTTGCTCAGCAGGTCGAGGGATTCCATCGGCACCCAGAGCTGATCGCCGGGCTGGCCGCGCTTAGCTGGTTGGTATTCCAACACGATGTACTCGCGCCGGGAGGCTTCGTCACCGGTTTTGATGGTGCGCTCGGCCATCTTGATGAACTTGCCGATGCCATGCGTGTCATGCACAACAAAATCACCGGGAGTCAGCGCGAGTGGGTCCACCCGGTTCCGGCGCCGCGGGCGGCGCCGCTTCGCGCCAGCGATGTCGCCGACGCGGTTGCCGGTCACGTCGGTTTCTGTCACTACCACGAGGTTGGGTCCGGGGAACACGAGACCTGCATGTGAAAGGGACTGGTAGACCGTGACCGCGCCATCGACGGGTTCCAACCCAGGGGTGGCGATGCGCGCCGAGATACCGTGCTCCCTCAGTCGCTCCGCCATGCGCTCAACGGTGCCCTTCGCTGGCGCCACGAACGCTACCTTGCCCCCGTTGGTTTGCACGTGCAGTTTCAACGTCGCGTAGAGCTGCTCAATTGCTTTGGGCTCGCCCTTCGGTGCGGGTGCAGCCTCGAATTCCAGCGGCAGCGTCATCGCATCATCGGCGGCAAACATGCCTGGAGGTGCGAATGTCCACCACGCGTTGCCCGCGTTGCGTGCCGACACTTCCAACGACTCGAACGAACGGAACGAGGACGCCGATACGTCCAGCCCCTCCACAGCAAGCGGGCCCTCCGCACCCATCGCCGCGGCCTCCCACCCAGCTTCCAAGAATTCCTGGTCCGTGGCTTCGAGGTCCGCGATACGGGTGCGCACCTTTTCAGGCCCAGAGACGAACACAATGCTGCCCTTCGGCATGAGCTCCGGCAGCACCGAGTACTTCGCGTCGCTGAGCACCGGGATGAGTACCTCTTCCCCATCGGCGTGGGTGTGCTCAGAGATCCGCGTGAGCAGCTGCACCAGCGTGGTATTCGACGGGTTCGTGCGGGCAAGCTCATCGGCGCGTTTGGCCACGCTGGCGTCGATAATTAACTGGCGCGCCGGAAAAAGCTCGACGGATGTGAGCTCCTCGATGGTGCGCTGGTCGGCGACGGCGAAGCTTCGGATGTCGGTGACTTCGTCGCCCCAGAACTCGAGGCGCACTGGGTACTCGGCGGTGGTCGGAAAGATATCGATGATGCCACCGCGCGTGGCGAACTCCCCGCGCTTTGCCACCATGTCGACGTGCTCGTAGGCGAAGTTGACGGCTTGTTCGGTCAGCTCCGTGAAGTCCCACTCGGTATCGACTTTCACTGTAATCGGCTCCACCGCGGGCAACACTGGCTGGCAGAAGGCGCGCGCCGAGGCGACGATGACCTGGGGCATCTCCCACAGCACCTTCGCACGGGCACCCACGACATCAGGCGCCGGCGACAACCGCTCGTGAGGCAGCGTCTCAAAAGCGGGGAAGTTGGCGACCTTGCCCTTTCCGAGCATCGCCTGCAGTTCAGCAGTCAGATCCTCCGCCTCGTGGCTCGTTGCGGTCACCAACAGCACCGGAACCTGGCGAGCCAGCGCACCCGTAGCCCACGAACGAACCTGGTCAATTCCAGTCACGTGCAGCGAGTCGACGCCGATGTTGCCCACCAAGCCCTTAAGCTTCGGGTCGGTAAGCGCCATAGTGAGCAAACCACCCAACGCAGGCGCCTGAGCTGTCTGTTCTTCCACTACTGTTCCTCCACTTCGTTCGTCATGATGCGGGGCTGTGCCTCCAACCCGCTCAACCCGTTCCAGCACAGGTTCGAAATGTGCGCCGCGACCGTCGCCTTATCCAACCGCGTATCGACGCCCCGTTGGTCCAACCACCACAACGCCGTATTCGACACGGTCCCAACCAGCGCCTGCCCGTACAGTGCCGCCACCGAAGCATCGAGGCCGCGGTGCTCAAACGCACGCTCAAGCAGGTAGGACACCTCCGCAGTTACGCGGTTCAGCACTGTCGAGTACGTTCGTTCACGTCCGAGGATCCTACCGTGCACCAGGATGATAAACCCATCAGTTTCCTCATCGATGTACGTCAGCAGAGCCAACACGCCATTATCAATGCGCTCTCGCCAGCGTCCGTTCTGGATCACTTCGACAATCGTGCGCTCGAACCGCGCCATCTCCTGCGAAACGACGGCGTCGTACAACCCGGTCTTACTGCCAAAGTGTTCGTACACGACGGGCTTCGACACATCTGCACGCAGCGCAATCTCCTCCATGGAGATTCCATCAAATCCACGTTCTGCAAAGGCAGCGCGACCAATTGCGAGCAACTGGTCCCTGCGCTGCGTTCTTGTCATTCGCTGCCGAGCCATGCATTCTAGCTTAGAGCCCACCCCGGGCATCACCCCGACAGCCCGTAAACTGCCAGCTCATCACACTTTTTAACATTTCGTGAGGTTTCGGTTACACTAGGTCGAGTAATTCCCCATGGTGTAATCGGCAACACTACGGTTTTTGGTACCGTCATTCTAGGTTCGAGTCCTGGTGGGGAAGCTTTTTATTGCCCCCGCTACCTGGCGCTTTGCCTGGGTTGGGGGTGTTTTTCGTTTTCCAGCGGGGTGAACTGTGGGGCGTTTGAGGGCGTTTGTGGGGGTTTATGTAGTCAAAATGTAGTCACGAAACTGCACGATTGACTCCGTTTACCGGAAAAGCTATATTGAAATTGCAGTGGCGGCGCTGAAACACGCGTACCGCGCTAATTCCGGCGGCCAGAGCAAAGCATTGTTCTGGCCGCTGAGCTATCTCGAAGGAACCGCCATGCTCATAGCCTACCTCGATGAATTCGGACACCAGGGCCCCTACATCCGACATGACCATAAAAAGTTGGGTTAAGCGACAAAATGTGTGCTTTTCTCGGCGTGTCGACTTAAGTGACAAAATGTGTGCTTTTTCAGGGGTTGGGATGGGTGGGTTGTGGGGTGTTGTGCTGGGGTTATGAGCGTCCTGCCCAGCCGTGTCGGATGGCCCAGGAGGGGTTGAAGTCGGTGTCGATGCCGGTGTCGTAGACTTTCGGCCGGCCGTCGGGTGAGTTGGCTTGGTCGCGTTCACGCATGTGTGCCTGGCGGGCGTGTGCGTAGCCTGCGTGGCCGAAGTTTTGCTCGATTGCTAGCGCCAGCGGGTCATCGTGGTGTTGGGTGTGCAGGTAGAGCCACCAGTCCATGATGATTCGCTTGCGGATCGCTCCCTTGAACCTGTTTCGGTGCTCATCGGGAACCTGCGCCAGCATCGCCTCTCGCATCGCCCTGAACTCCGCGTTGGGGAACGGTTTCTCGTCGATGCGGAGGTTGCGGTGCAACACCTCGGCAGCACCGACTGCCGTCAGAAGATTGTTCTCAACAAAACGGGCCGGTGCGTAGCGCAAGCCCAAGATCATGTTTGTCGCTGCCTCCAGGCGGCCATGGGCGTCGCACCATCGGGGCATGACCTCCTCAAATGGGATCGTGCCGCAGGTGAAGAACATTCGGTGGTGATCGACGGCTTTCGCGTCGTGTTTTCCAAGCGCGGCCGGTGAGTAGAGCACATCGGCACGTCGGCGCGGCAGCGGGCGGCCATCAGGGAAGTGCGACTCGGTCCCGGCAACTTCCAGTCGGAGCCAGATCACTCCGGCCGCGCGATGCGTCGCCAGGGAGATCAGGTCCTGCACCAGGCTCGCCTCCTGCAGAGCAACACTCAGAGAGAATGGTTCGGCTGGCACGACGCAGATGGACACCGTGTCCCGCACACGTCCGACGCTTCCTCCCTTGCGCTGGTCGAAGAATGGAAGCGTGTGCGTGTGCTGAAGGCGATACTCAGTGTCGTCGACTACGACCGATTGCGCCTTGACCGGCTTCACCGAGATACGCCCGGTCCCGTCGATCTTGCCGTCGGGAGCCCCGAGGGATCCTTCGAACACAGAAGACACCGCCCAGAGACTCAGATCCTCGACTGAGACTTCTGCCCTAGCGAACGCCGGATCCGCGTCACCGCTGACATGCGCGCCGATGATGGCGACCGTCGCGGTCACGGTCTGCTTATCAGGGCTCGCCACTCGCGCACCCATGGTCCTTCTGGTGCTCCTAGGAACACAGCCGAGCAGTGTGATCTCCCTGAGCTCGGCCACACCGTGCATGACTTCCCAGGTGCGGGTTCCTTCGTGAACAGCAGTCCATCCAGACGAGTCCGTCGTCAAGATCCGATCCTCGAAGGTGCCGATCAGCGACAGAGAGAGACCATCTTCCGGGTCGTACCGTAGGACACCCGGGACCTTCTCGCTAGGGGCTTCCGGCAGCCACCACACGCCAGCCCACTCGCCGGCCTTGTCGAGGTTGAGAGGATCATTAGGCATCGTGCTCCCGGTCCGGGCTCCTTCCTGTCTTGCGGCCAGATGTCAGGTCGAAAATCTTTACTCCACCACATGCCCCCCCACGTAGGACAATCTACAGCGAGATCATGGTCAACTGAGATCGGATGCGGCGACTGGCACACAATCGCAGTTCGACGCGACGGCACAGCCCTCGCAACTGGCAACAATCAGCGAGGGCAGACCGACGTCGCCCGGTGGACACACGTGTCCGAGGTCTCTGCCGGCTACCTGCACACCGTCGGCTTACACGACGACGGCACCGTCGTCGCCGTCAGCGACGACAGCAGAGGCCAGTGCGAGGTGTCATCGTGGAGAAGCATCACCTCAGTGGCAGCCGGCTCCGTCCATACGCTCGCGCTGAGCCAGACCGGAAGGGTCTTCGGAACGGGCGACAACCAGTTCGGCCAGTGCGATGTCCAGTCATGGACCGGCATCACAACGATCGCAGCCGGAGCGAGACACTCGCTCGGGCTGCGCGCCGACGGAACAGTCGTGGCTGCGGGCCGACGAAACAGTCGTGGCTGCGGGCGACCACACCGAGCAGCAATGCAATGTCAACGCCTGGGCCGCTCGACCACAGATGAACTGAAGTCCAGCGTGCCCGATAATCGGCCGTCGATCACACGTTGAATCTAAACTCCACCGAGTTCCGGCACATAGGTACATCTGAACACAGGGTTCACGTGCTCCCCCTCCCCACGGTCAGTGCTCGCTACTGATCAGGGGACACAGGCTCACCCTCGACGTGGGTCAGCCTGCAGGACGCCACGAAGGAGGTACCGCGCCATCACGCCGGCAGGGAACCCGGCTGAGACGCCACATACTAGGGATCTGAAGAGGGCTCGACCATGCCAGCGGTCGGCCCCTATTCCTTCGCGAGCACGGCGTTATCCGTCAGGCAGAAGTCATCGTTGATCTTGATGACCAGCGCAACGAGTAGGCGGAGCGCTGTTAGATACGTGTGGCGGTGAACGCGGTCGTCGTCACCGTCTGCCTGTGATCCATGGAGGTAGCGGTTGCGCAGGCTAGGTCCGTTGCTGAACTCCTTATCGTTAAGGAAGTAGTTGAAGTAGCTGACCTCCGCGGCGCTGAGCAGCGTTGATCGATGCACCAGCCATCCGGCGCTCACCATCTCGTCAATGGCTTTCTGGCCGGCCGCCGAATGATGGAGACAGCTCGTCACCTCGTACTCCCAGAGTTCCTTGAGCACATGCAATTGTGGCGCGCTTGCAAACGCAATTCGGTCACGATCTCCGGTCAGGATGCCCTTCTCGACCAGGAAGTCGATGTTGCGCTGTTGGTACTCGTGGAACTGGTCGTAGGCGATGTCATTGGCGATGACCAAGTGGAGGAAGCTCTCTGCCTCCAGATCGCTGCTGATGTGCACCAATCCGGATTGGTCCGAGAAGAGCAGGTGCTGAATTCCTTGGATGTCCGCGTTGTTGGCAACGTAGGCGTACTTATCCACAACCTGACTCGGGATGTCGCCGTAGGAAAGCTGCTCCGATGTGATTGTCAGCAGCTCCGGGTCAACCTCGCCGTAGTCGACATGCAGCGTGAACTGCTTGAGGACGCTCTCCATCTCTGAGAACAGATGGCGGCTCTTCTCAAGGTAGGTAGCGGTCGGGCTGGAGGCGCGGTACTTCAGCCCCTTGGCACCGAACTCCTGCTCAAGGTAGTCCGTGAAGAACCAAGCGATGACCAACTCGAGCTCTATACCTTCGGAGCTGAGGAAGCGCTCGTACATCAAGGTCTGGAGCAAGGACGCCTGATCCTTGAGCCTGAACACCGCCCCCGTCCGGTAGTCGCCCTTGCCCGGCGTACCCATGAACCGCTCGAAGACGCCAAGTTGCGCTCCGTAGGAAGGGAGTTCTAGGAGCATGTGGTCGTTGGCGAACTGGAACAGGTGAACAAAGTTATTCAGGATAGTCGGGTAGTCGAGGTTCTCCGTGAGCCAGGTTCGACTGTAGGAGTACTTGCCAACCATGCCGTCCAAAGACTGGACGACCTCTTCGACCTGATCGGCCGAGATGCCCACTTCGCAGCCGGTCTTGATCCCCTCCGTGGACTCGAACATCTTCTTCGTGAGCGCATCTGCCTTGCGACGAGCCTTTAGCTTCAGTCGAGCATCGACGCCGGTGTTCTTGTCAGCTCGTGCGGATGCGATCAGCTTGACGAAGTTGAGGTTAGGCTCTTCCTCATCGAGATATCGGTCAAACAGGCCACGCTGATCCGCGGGAGTAAAGCTCTTCGGAAGATGGATTGGATCCCGCCCCTCGGACTGGAGGAACTTCCGCGCAAGCAGCTCAGCATTGCGCGGCTCATCGAGTAGCAGGGCCCGAATCTCCTGGTCGTAGGCACGCACGAGTGTCTGGCATGAGAGCAGATCGTGCGGGTGGAAACTCTGCTCTTGAAGTGCAGCAAGCACGATCGAGTCAGTGCAGCGCTCGAAGACCTTGTTCTTTCCGAGGAGATCGAGGACGTCTGTGCGGTACTGAAAGTCAACGTCCTGAACGAGCGTTGAGAAGGTGGCGTCAGTCACTTTGCCGAAAAACCTGCCGATGACTTCCCGGATCTCGGGGACGTGCGCCAGAGGCGCGTCTCGCTCTGCTTCGGCCAGGTCCTTCGGGAGAACTTTGTGTTCTAGGAACAACGCGAGATGATGCAACTCAACGATGTCGTTTATGCCTTGATCGCCACGAGTAGCATCGAATTCACGGACGAGCTCTAGGAGGCGGTCGGCCTGCCAGAAGGTTCCGTAGTCGCTGAGGCCGAAGAACTTCAGTCTCTTCTCTGGTCCGCTTTCCGACACTCGAATCTCCCTCCCGGTAGGCGTCACTCTATACAGTTCGGGGGCGCCTAGTGACACGAATTTGAAGTTGTTGCCTGATCGTGCAGCAGTCCCCTTGGGCGGAGCCGTCGTCCACGTCGATCGTTGCGCCGGCTCCTCGTTCTGTCGTGGAGGCGAGCCGAACTAGCGGCGCATCACCCCGAGGCGGACACGACCTACGTCTCCATGGGCATAGTCCCGCGCCCCATCGGGCTCCTCCCCACCGCGGAGCGGCGCACGACGGACGATGTACAACTACGCGGGTAGGTCCCTGGCAAAAGCGCCGGGCACTAGTCCTGACTCAACACTCGACGAGAATCATCAACGAATCTCACTAGTTATTGAAACGGAACTCCACGGAGTGGCGAAAGAAGGCTACCTCACTCAGTTGCAAGCGATTCGAGAAGCCGAAAAGTGGGCCGCAAGGCGTTTCCTGCTCGGAAAGGCAGCCTCTGCAGGCTAGATCGTTCCGCGTCATGAAGAGCTAGCACCGCCGAAGTTCCCCTCAAGTCAGATTCGGACTCATTCTCACAGTCAGTCGCGGAACGAAACCCAACTTAGTACGGTCCCGACTGCAACTAAAACTGTTCCTGCCGAAACTAAATGCCACCTTCTAACCGCTGGCGAAGCACGACTTCCTCTTCATCGCTGAGCCCAGCGAGTCTTTCACCCTGCTGTTCTTCTTCAAATCGCAGCGCATCCGCCAATGTCTCTTTCAACGGGCGAATCTGCAGGCCCGCTTCGTAGGCTGCGGTGCAATCGAGTAGCGCGATGTTGCGAAACTGTTCACCTGGTACCCACAACGGCAACGATTTTGGGCCCATCCACGGGGTTACATCATTAGCGAGAAGCAGTTCATCAGAGCAAGGTCGCTCCGTAGCCTCCGATGCGGTTAACTCACGCGAAATCTTGAACACATCGGACAAGGAAGTAGCAAACCCCGTAGCATTAAAGGTTCCGAAAGTCCCAACTTCTGCAGACTCAACTATCCAGCCTGCAAGGTCTTTCACATCAATCATAGCGACGGGAAACGCCGGGTCTGGGACGATCACGTTCTCACCCGTGGGATGCGCGAAGCGCCACGGATAGTAACCACTGCGCCCTGTTTCGTCGCCGTAGCCAGCGATCAGACCGGGTCGAACTACCATTACCGACCGATTTGTGCTGCGATAAATCGTTTCGCAAGCAGACTTTGCGGCTGGGTACTGCCCCATGTCCTCCATGTAGTCAATTTCAAGCGGAGTGACTACGGAATCAGACTCGGAAGAAATACTTCCCTGATCCTCATATACGCTGCTCGAAGACACAAATATACGATGCTTGGCCTGGAGTTTCGCCGCCGCATCCCGCGCATGCTTCGGCTGACTCGTCAGATCCACAATGGTATCCCAAGTTTTCCCCGCAACCTCATCGTACGCACCGTCACGGTCACGGTCCGCACTCACAAACTCAGCTCCGTTGGGAGCCTTCCCGTTACCTCGTGCAAGGCAAGTAACTTGATGGCCTCGGTCGACTGCTGCAGCCGCAATGTGTCCTCCAAGGAAACCGGTACCACCGAGCAATAAAAAGTTCATGTCACTAGTTGTACACGAAAACTTCTCACACGTGACCAGTCCTAATCCCAGCGCACCCAAGCTAAATTAAGATGTCAGAGCAGGATTGCCCCACCATCTGCCAAAGCTTCTTATTCGGCTAACCTACACATTGAACTTAAACTCGACGACGTGTCGGCGCAAAGAAACCATTTCGCTAAAGACAGCAAGTAAATCCAGAGAAGTACCGCAGGATGCGGTCATGGCGCTATCGCTCCCGGAACATCTAGCAACTCGGGAAGCAATAGGGCACGGGAAGATGCGCGTCAAATGTACACCGCCCGCCAGGTCGAGTTGGGCACCAAGGTGCGCAAGCTGCTGGCGGACAAAGGCTACGTCTCCGTCGCCGCGGTTGCGTCCCTTAGTGTGGTGTAACGCTTGCTGATGGTGGGCCCTGGAAAATGCAGGGGCGGCCACCGTCAGTAACCTTTCGACTCAACTACCACATCTCACCGAAAGGAACATGACGATGACCGCTGCACCGCATTCTATCGACCCGACAACCTATCTGGATGATCTGCTCGCCCAAGCGTCTCCGGATCTGATGCGGCAGATGCTGCAAGGGTTTATCAACCAAATCCTCTCCGCCCAGGCCGACACCGTCTGCGGCGCCGAATACGGCGTCGCCTCCACCGAACGCGTCAATCACCGCAACGGGTATCGCCACCGCGACCTCGACACCCGTGTCGGCACGATCGACGTAGCAGTGCCGAAGCTGCGCCACGGCGCGTTCTTCCCAGAATGGCTGTTAGAGCGCCGCTCACGAGCCGAACGGGCACTATCGACCGTGATCGCGACCTGCTACCTCAAAGGGGTCTCCACCCGCAGGATGAACGATCTGGTGGCAACCCTTGGCATTAACAACCTGTCGAAATCGCAAGTCTCACGCATGTCGGAAGAACTCGACGAGATGGTCGCAGATTTCAAAAACCGCCCACTTGATCCCGGCGGGTACGCCTACCTGTCGTGCGACGCGTTGACGATGAAAGTGCGTGAAGGCGGCCGAGTGGTCAAATGCTCCGTACTTTTGGCCACCGGTGTCAACGCTGACGGGTACCGCGAAATGCTCGGCATGCACGTTGCCACCACGGAATCCAACGCGTCGTGGAAAGGCTTCTTCCAAGACTTAAAAGCCCGCGGACTTCGCGGTGTCTTCCTTATCACCAGTGACGCCCACGAGGGCATCCAGCACGCGATATCTGAAGTGCTGCCCGATGCGTCGTGGCAGCGCTGTCGCACCCACTTCGCGAAAAACCTCTACGAAAAAGTCCCCAAGACCCAGTGGCCGATGGTCTTAAGCGATGTTCCAGACAATCTTCCAACAACCCGACGCCCAATCCACCTGGCGACAAGCCCGCGAAGTCGTCGACCTGTTAGAACCAAAGTTCCCGCAGGTTGCGGCCTATCTAGAAGAGTCGCTCGATGACGTGTTGGCGTTTACCGCAGCACCGAAACCAGTCTGGAAGAAAGTCTGGTCCAACAACCCCACCGAACGGTTAAACCGGGAGATCCGCCGGCGCACCGATGTTGTGGGCATCTTCCCGAACCGTGAATCCATCATCCGGCTTGTCGGCGCGGTGCTTGCCGAGCAGCACGACGATTGGATCCAGCAAAAACGCTACATGTCACTATCCGCACTCGAGCACACCAAACACCTCATGCACCAAACTGGAGGTGAACATGGCGAACATCACCAGCTAACCGCCTAACAAAACCCCGAACTTCATACCGAGCCGAAAGCACAAACGGCTACACCACTACACGGGACTTGACCGTCGCCGCCCCCGGCTTCGAGGCCACCTCCATCGTGGTCATGTACGCCACCGCCCCGGAGCAGGCCAACGGATCCGCGTTCAAGCATGCCGGCGTCCAGATCGCCAGCGGTGTTCCGCTGCAGGTCGGCGAGCCGGAGGGCTTTTCCACATTCCGCATCGGTCTGTTCGGCTTGGACAAGTGGGCCGACGTGGACGGCACCGTCGCGCGGTTCGCCGAGACGCTGGACAAGGTTGTCTCTGCCTAGCCGAAGGTCAACGAATACAGTTTCACGCCTGCCGTGGGCCGGATGTGCAGCACTCCCTCGGTGGGCGTGTCGCCTTTCACAAGGTCGAGGGTTCCATCTGTGACCGGGAACGACTTTGTCGCACCGTCCGGATACTCGACCTCGATCTCGCCTTCACCCGAAACCACGAGCTGGACCCACTTGGCGAAGACGTTGATGTCCAGGTGTCCTCCACTGGTGGTCTGCACTGATTCCTCCTCGAGAATCCACGTCCCGTTCAAAGTGAACATGCCGCGCTCCGGAGCGGCCGGTTCACCGAAGTCGTGCTCGCCGTCGGTGTAACCGGGCTGCTTGGTGTACTCGGCGCGCGCAGTGCCGAGATAAGTTTCCGGGTTGCGGCCCTTCGTACCGCCTGCTGCTTCGCCGCTTTCGACCGGTTCGGGGAGGTCGACGTCGGGGTTGGCGTCGATGAGCAATTCACGCACGAGCTTTTCTGTTTCGGCGTAGCTTCCCTCCCCTTCCACGATCTGCCGGACGTTGCCGTGCTTGTCCACCAGGTAGCGGGCTGGCCAGTAGCGGTTGTTGAAATTCCTCCATGTAGCGAAGTCATTGTCCTGCGCCACCGGGTAGTGGATACCTTCCTTTTCTACGGCGTTGCGGACATTGCCCAGGTCGTGCTCGAAAGCGTACTCAGGGGAATGGACGCCGACGACGGTGAGGCCGGAATCGCGATAAGTGTCGTAAAGCTTGGTGATGTGCTCCCCCGCACGCTGACAGTTGATGCAGGCGTACGCCCAGAAATCAACGAGCATGACACCACCGTCCTGCGGGCTCGGCGGCTGGTCGGTGTTGATCCAGTTCGTCAGCCCCGCGAATTCCGGTGCCGGGCCACAATCCTGCAGCTGCGCGGGGTCGGCACGGCGGCACGACTGCAGTGAACCGCTCCCAGTTGGGCCGACCTTGCTGAGAGCGTCATTGGCCAAGTCCGAATTCTCAAAACGGTTCGACAGCGACGACGTCCAATTCGGCAGGGCACGCTGGATCGCCGCCGGCGCGTCGAGAGCCAACGCCACAGTGAAGACCAGGATGAGCACGCCGATGGCCTTACGGTGGCGCTGCACCGCGTCTACCTTGTCACCGATCTTGTTGCCCGCCAGGGCGAACACGAACAGCGGCAGCGCGGACCCAATCGCGAACGCGACAGTGAGCACCACCGTGTTCCAGCCGATCTGCCCAGTCGAGCCCGCCACCGTCACCGCTGCAAGCACCGGGCCCGCGCACGGAACGTACACCGCGCCAAGGGCCAGACCGATGAGAAAACCTCCCTTGCCGCGCGTTTTCTCCTGCAATGCCGTGGGGCGCGGAAGCGCGTCAAAGGGCTTCTGCAACACCTCCCCCACTGGCGGGAAAATCATTCCCAGCCCCACCCATGCCAGCAACACCACTCCCGCCCAGCGCAATACCGACTGTGGCAAATGCAGCGCACTAAGCAGAATCGTACCCAGCAGCGCGATCGCGGCGAAGCTCACGACCAAACCTGTCACCACGTGCGACGGTTTACGCCCGACGCTGACCCCCAGCACCACCGGCAACACTGGCAAAATGCACGGCGACAATGCCGTGATCACACCTCCGATGAATCCGACAAGAATCACGCTGATCATGAGTTTCCTCTACTTTCCGGTTGCCTTTCCTACACCCAGCACTACGGAGTGAGCACCCGCACCGGATTGGTCCAATCCGCATCAGCCCCCGGCTCCGTAGTACTCAGTGACGGGCCAGAAACACTGCGCCTGCGAACCGAAAAAGTGAAGGAGACGCTATGTCTATCAACCGCGCAATCGCCAGCGCCAGCGCCATCGTCATCGCCGCCGTCGGCCTCGTCGCATGCAACGACTCCGAGGAGAATATGGAGGACAAGATGGACGGCTCCATGACCCCGTCCTCCGATGCCATGATGAGCGAAGATTCCATGGCACCGTCTTCCGAGGCGATGATGAGCGAAGACAAAATGATGGAAGAATCCAAGTAGCACATGACCCAGGTGTTAGATTTAGAATCCGTGGATCCGGACCGTCTCTTAGAAAGCGTGCGCGCGGGCGATAAAGTCGCCTTCGCCGAGCTTTACGACGTTCTGGCCCCACAGATTCTAGGTCTCACCACCCACATCTTGCGTGACCGGGCCCAAGCGGAAGAGGTCACCCAAGAAGTCTTCGTGGAGGTATGGCTAAGCGCCCACACCTTCGACCCACACCGCGGCAGCGCCAAGTCATGGGTACTGCGGCTCGCCAAATCGCGCGCCATCGATCGGCTGCGGAGCTGGCGCAGCTCCCAAGCCCGCGACACCGACGATTTCAACAGTCAACTGACCACGTGGGTCGCTGCCGCTGAGGACGAAGCTCAACAGCGACTAGAGTCTGAGGAGCTACAAGAACTCATTGATTCAATCGGAGAGCCTCATCGAAGTGCGCTCATGCTCGCGTATTTTGGGGAACTCACCCACCAAGAAATCGCCGATGCCACTGGCGTCGCTCTCGGAACAGCCAAAACCCGGGTACGCGACGGGTTGCAAAAGCTTCGCAAGGCCGTGTCGTTGAAAGGAGGCCTGTGATGGATAAAGATATCGAGGACCTCTTCAATTCCGCAGCCACGCCGGTCACTCCGCCACCGGAGCTCAAACGCTCAATCATGGAGCGTATCGACGCTACCGACCAGGTCACAGACTTCGACACCGCGCGGAAGAACCGGTCCTGGCGACGTCTCACAACCGCCGCAGCAGCCGCCGTTGTGCTCATCGCCGGTGGCGGGTTCGCGGTCACCCAATTCACTGTCGACGAGTCACGCGAATCCGTGGCAGCCCAAGGCGTCGACGAAATGCACGCAATTATGGAGGCCGACGACGCGCGTCAAGGTCAGGCCGACGCGATGGGCGCGAGCCTCGACATCGCGATCAGCTCTGACATGGGCAAGGGCGGCGCCATGGTCAACGGCCAGCCAGCTCTCAACGACGGCATGGGGGCACAAGTGTGGGCAGTCATGGATGACGGCGCCATGGAATCGGCTGGAGTCATCGGCCAAGAACCCCACGACGACGTGTGGATGCCGCTGCCCGGTGGAACTGCTTCAGTCCTCGTCACCGAGGAAGTCGCCGTCGGCGCGGCGCAACCCACCGGCACGGTGCTGGCCAACGTGACGCTCTAGTGCCGGCTGCCTCCCTTGGCGCGCTTCAGGCCATTCGCGTTCTAAAAACCACAAAGCCCCGACCCAAAGTGGATGAGACGCGGTGGCAGGCCTAGCGTTAGTCCTATGACGTTGCCAAAGTTCGGTCCCGCTTGGGCCGGCGCTTTAATGGGAACCTCGATTGCGTCGAGTTTGACTGGGTTACATGGATTTCATGTAGCCGAGCTCGTGTTTGCGCTCATCGCGGCGGGCCTCCTCGTTGTGTTCACGGTCGGCGTGCGCAATGAGCCACCGCGGCACCAGAACATGGCGGCGTGGGGCATGTACGCGATGGGGCTGCTCGCGTGCGGCTCGGCGTGGACGGCACTCACGGGCAACGATGCGTTCCAGCTGGTCAGCTGGTGGATCGGCGCGCCACTGGCCATCATCGTGTGCTTGTGGCAACTCTGGGGTTTGTGGAAGCAGTCCGCGCACTACACCGAGCCAGCGTTCCCGTGGGGCTTGGCGCTCGTGTCCCCGATGGTCGCCGCGACATCCGCCGAGCAGCTCGCTACCCATCACGGCGAGTTTTATCACTACGCGGGTGAGCTGTGCTTCTTCCTCACGTTCTTCACCGCGATCCCACTCTTCCTCTACTGCTACTGGACCGGCACGCGCCCGCGTGGCGCCGCCGCGGGTACAGCGTGGATACCCCTCGGTGTTGTCGGCCAGTCGACGGCAGCATCGACATTGCTTTTCGACGCTCACCTTTACGGCCTCATCATGTTCACCCTCGGCGTACCGTGCGTCCTCTACGCCATGTACTGCTTCTACGAGGCTGTCCTCCATTGGGGTGTCTGCGCGGTGCGCTTTGGCTCCTGGGAACTAAGCCAATCTGGCGCTAGATGAACTAGTTAGCCGCGCTTCTCCGATGCCGTCGTCGTGGTGGTCCACGACGAGCTGGATCTGGATCCCGGGGAACTCCCCGTCCGGCACGCCCAAGACTCGGCGTAGCGGCCGCCCTTCGCCAGCAATTCATCGTGCGTGCCCCGTTCTGCGACCGTCCCTTCCTCCGAAAGCACGACGATGAGGTCGGCATCGCGGATGGTGTGCAGGCGATGGGCGACGACGATCACAGTGTGATCGCCGCGCAACGCCTCAATCGTGCCGACGATCGCCCGCTCAGTGGCCGCATCCAGCGAGGACGTCGGCTCGTCGAGAAGCACCACCGGGGAATCCTTCAGAAGCGCCCGGGCGATGGCGAGGCGCTGCCGCTCACCTCCCGACAGCAGCGTCCCCTCCTCCCCCACCGGGGTATCCCACCCGGAAGGCAGCAGCTCCACGATGCGGTCCACCCCGGAACGCCGGGCGGCCTCGCGCAAGCGGTCCCCGTCACCGGGCCTGGAACCGAATCCGGGGTCGGCGAAGACCACGTTGTCCCGCACGGACGCGTCGAAAAGAAACGTCTCCTGGAACACCGGGGTCACCAGCGAGTTCACGCCGTCGGTGCCGATCCGAGGCAAGGGCACCCCGCCGATGAGGATCTCCCCCGAGTCCGGATCATGAAACCGCGACAGCAGCCGCATGACCGTCGTCTTGCCCGCCCCCGAAGGTCCCACTATGGCAACCAGCGCTCCCTGAGGTGCACGGAAGCTGACGTCGTCGAGGACCTTCTTCTCCCCGTACCCGAAGCTCACGCCGCGGAACTCCACGTCATGCCCGTCGGGCAGCTCCGGTGCGGCAGGTTCGGGAAGGGCGGGGATTGCCCGCAGGTCACGCAACGCAGCTAACGTGTTGCGGCCCGCACCGAAACCGCCGGACAACGCTCCCGCCGTGGTGATCGGTCCGGTGAACTGGACGAGCACGATGAGTATCGACGCCAAATGCGTCGGCGCCATCCCACCCGTCGCGGCGACTGCCACGGCGACGATCACCGCCGCCGTGAACACCGCATGGACGACCGAACCCAACCGTCCGATGGCCGCCCCCTGCGTCGATGTCGCCTTCGCGAACGCATCGTGTTGGGCCTGGATAGCCTCATCCACCATCGCGTCCGCCGCCGAACCGTCGCCCGCGGCGCGAATCGCCTGCTGGCCGCGGGTGAACTCGATCAGCCTGCTGGAGACGGCAGCGACGGCCTCAGCATGCGCTTCGTCCGACTCCCCGCCGACCCGGCCAATGGCCCGGTAGGCGAAGAAGAGCACCGGCGCTGACGCGACAAGAACCAAACCGACGCGCCAATCCACCGCCAGAATTCCGAAGGCGATGACGGTCGGCGTAACCACCGCGGCGATGACGGGCCGCAGGATCACGTGCGGCACGGACGCCGCGAACGCGATACCCGACGACGCCATCTCCGAAAAGCGGCCGGCCGTGGACTTGGTGACGTACCCGAGTGGCAACGTCAGCACGCGTTCGCCCAGGGAATGCAGCAGGGACGACAGCACCGCTGCGGAATTCGCCCTGCCGACTGTCCCCGCGGCGAGGGACAGCACCGCATGGGCGGCCGCGAGGCCGGCTATGACGCCGGTGAAACGCCACGCCGTCGCATCATCTCCCTCGGCCAGAGCCGACAGCAGCGGCAGCAGCGCGACGAACGCCGCTCCCTGGGCCAGCGCGGCAAGCGTGGCCAACGCAATGAGCCACACCAGCGTCATTCTCGAGCGCCGATCCGTCATCGACCACAAGTCTCGAATCATCGGTTTCCCGCCTTTTCATCGTCTGATTCAGTACCCCGCGGGGCGGATGGTTCGTCGTCGAGCGCGAAGGCGCGCCACAAATCCCGGTAGCGGCCACCGCGCGCAAGCAACTCGTCGTGGGTACCCGCCTCCGCGACCGCTCCCCCATCGAGAACGAGGATGCGGTCGGCGTTGCGGATCGTGCTCAACCTGTGCGCGATCACAATCACCGTCCGCGAACGGGCCAAACGCTCGATTGCGGACTGGATGAGGGCCTCGGAAGCCGGATCCGCGTAAGCGGTTGCCTCGTCGAAGATGAGCACCGGCGCGTCCGTGACGATCGACCTCGCGATGGCTACGCGCTGCGCCTCACCACCGGAAAAGGTCACGTCGACGTTGACCACCGAATCCAGGCGCTTCGGCAGCGCCGCGATGACCGCATCGAGGTTCGCGAGCTTCGCGGCCGCCATGATTTCGTCGTCGGTGGCGTCTCTCCTGGCCAGCCGGATGTTCTCCCGCAACGGCAGCGTGAACAACTGCGGATCTTGGAACACCACCGACACCGAGCGGTGCACGTCGCGCACGGCGATGTCGCGAAGATCGACGCCGCCCAGTAGCACCGAGCCTTCAACGGGGTCGTGGAAACGCGCCAACAGCCGGGCGACGGTGGACTTTCCGGAACCGGAGGACCCCACCAGCGCAGTGAGGGTCCCTGGTTCGAACGTCGCGGACATCCCGTCGAGGACCCGCGGCCCATCGCCGTAGGAGAAGACCAGGTTCCGGACCTCGAGCGCGCCTCTGCGCGCGGGCACCGGCTCGGCGGGCTCGGCGATCGGCGGCGTGCTCAGCACCTCCGCGATGGATTTCAGGGCAGCGATCCCCGCGATGATGGGTTCGGAGTTCATGGCCACCCGCACGATCGCCGCGGAGAGTCCAAGGCTGAGAACCAGCCCGGCGACGAGACCCTCCGGTATGCCGCCCGCGGCGTCCCTCAGTGCGAGGCCGGCCCCGCACACCACCGCAAGGACTGTGGTCGGGGACGTCACCACGTCGATGAGCCCGAGATAGATGTTCGACTGCCGGGACCAGGCGGACCACGCGCGGACGAACGACAACGCCGCGGCATCGTAGCGACCCGCGCCCTGGTTGGCGCGTCCGAAGGACTTCATCACCGGGATACCGCGCACCAACTCGATGACCGCGGCCGTCACTTTTTCGGAGGCTCGCTCGTAGTCGCGCTGAAGACCGGCTCCGCGCGAAATCATCACGCCCATCAGGGCGAAGGTGACCAGCACCGGGACGACCGCCACCGCCGCGATCCGCCAATCCACCGCGACGAGCGCGATGAGGGAAAGCAGGGGAACCAGCACCGCCACCACGGTCTCACCGACGGTGTGGCCCATGAGCTGGTGGACAGCCGCGACGTCCTTCTCAACCGACTCGATGATTCCCGACGAGCGCCGGGCGTCCAGCCAGCCCAGCGGTAACTTCCGGATTTGGGCGACCAGCCGGCGCCGGAGGTGGAGCTGCAGGTCGTTATCCGCCCGGTGCGAGAGCATGCCGGCGGCGCCGTCCGCGGCCATGCGCACCGTTGCGGCGACGACGATGACAGCCACGGCCAACCACGTCCGATGCTCCGGGGCCTCCGGGTACGTCATCGCGATGTCGATGATGCCGACCAGCGAAGCGACGGTAGCCACCGACGACAGGACGGATAACGCGACCACCGCACGCATCCGGGTCCGAATCGGGGCGAGCAGCGACCACGGGCCTACGGTCCCGTCCACGGCGCTCACTTGCCCGCCTCCCCGATCGCGCTTTTCTTCGTGAGAGTGCAGAAGTACACCATGCCGGCGTGTGAGGCTCCGCCCAGCTTCAGCCCGTTGGCTTCGGCGAGGTCCTCGACCTCGCTGCCCCGGAACACCCGGTGGCCCATCTTCGCAACGACGGCCATGTCCACATGCTCGTTCACGTCGGGATCCTCGACGAACGTCTGCACGTAAGCGATGCCTCCATCGGCGAGCAGCCCGGCGACCCTGCCGAGCGCGGCTCCCGCATCCTTCATTTGGTGGAGCGCGCCACACACCCAGATTTCACAGGCCCCGCCGGGCTCTCCCGCGAGCGGCGTGAGGATGTCGGCAACGTGGAATTCCGTCCGGGCCCCAAGCCCGTCGGCGGCGGCGCGTTCGCGGGCGATGCGGATCGCATTGGGCGACAGGTCGTAGCCGACGATGTTCGCCCTGCGATAGCGAGACTCAGCGGCGAGCGTGCGGGCGAGCCACCCGGTTCCGCAACCGAGGTCGAGGACCCGGGCCGGCGCATCCGGCCCGGGATCCAGCGCACGGAGCTTCCGGTACACGGCGGCGTCCATCGGTTCGCGCGCATAGCGGCTGAGGAACCTCGGCTGGACCTTGTCCTCGTAGGCCGCGAGGAGCCTGCGGTTGTTCTGGACGATCTGGGCAATCGACTTCATCTGGTTCTGTCTCCGGGTGTGTGGGCCGCATCCACGCGGCGGTTTCGGGTTAGATGCTCGGATTCGCGGGCCGTCATGCAGACTCCCCCGGCCTCGTTTTCACGGCGATGCCCCACGCCGCGAGCACAGCGATGCCTAAGAACCAGGCCGCGCAGACCACCAGACCCGCAGCCCCGGTGCCGTTGACGGCCTCGCCGGCCGCGGATACGGGGGTGTGCCCGGCGATTCCGCGCAGGAGGGGACGGAAGTGGTCGGCGGGCATGAGCACCGTGTTGACGAACATCGCAACGATGATTAACGGGATGAGGGCCACGGAACCCTGGGGGCTGGTGATGGAGAACGCGATGTACGTGCCGGTGCATGCGGCCGCCGCGGCAACCATCGCGCCGGTCACCGCGATCCTCCACCACCAGGACACCTCCGGTGGGCCGTCGGAAAGCAAGGCGGCCACCGCCGCGACGACGGCCGTCATCGCCATGATCCGGATGAACTCGGCAATGATCCGTGCGGCCGGCACGGCCGCGTACGGCGCCGGCATGGTGATCAACCGCTCGTGGAAGCCATTGCTGCGTTCAACGAACACGGTGGATGATCCCGTGATGGCCAGGATGAACGCCCACGCCGTCACGACCAGGATGACCGCGTTCCGGAGTTCGAACTCTCCGGTGAGCTGCCTGACCAGGCCACCGAACATGCGGTTGACGATGAACAGGTACACGAGCGGAGCAATGAACGTCATGAACCAGAAGTCGGGGCGCCGCAGCCAAATGTGGGCGATGCGCCGCAGATGCACGAAGATGGCGCCAATCATGATTCGCTCCTCGAGGTGAACCGGCGGATGAACAGGACGATTCCGGCGACCGCCGCGACACCGAGCCACAGGGCGGCCTCTTCCCCGGCGCGATCCGGGAAGGCGTCCGGGGACGCCGCCCTAATCACCTCGATCACCGGCGAAAAAGGCATGTGGCGCACGACGTCGCGAAGGGAGCCGTCCAAAGCGGTCGCCGGAATGAACGCGGTGGAGAACATGAGCAGCAGCATTTCCAGCGCCTGGATCGATGAGGCCGTCGACACCGGGGTGGGCACCATCAGGATCACCCCGTCCGTGACCAGGGACAGGACCGCCGCGGCGAGCAGCGACCACAGGACAGTCCACGCGACGTCACCGACAGCCATGTCGAGGCCGCAGGCCCACGCGACGACCAGCAGCGCCGCGATCGACGCGGACATCCGCAGCACATCGGTGACGAGCCTGCCGGCGACATAGCCGCCTGTGGCCCCGGGCAACACGCGCACGCGGTCAACGAGCCCGGATTCGACGTCCTGTCCCACCGCCATCGCCGACGCCGCGGCGGTGAACATCGCCGCCTGGAACAGGCAGCCGCCGAGCACGAAACGCAGGTACCCGAAGCCGGATTGCTCCGCCGAGTACCCGAACACCGCGTACAGGCACAGCAGGAAGAGGGGCGGAACCACGAACATGGAGATCAGCGACGCGGTGTTGCGTCGCAACAGCAGCAGATCCCGACGGAGAAACGCCGCGACCGACGTCGCACTCATCGCGCCGCACCCCCTGCGTTCATCGATATGAACACCTCGTTGAGGGTGGGCGGCGACACGCTCAGCGAATCCGGCAACGCTTCCGAGGCCTCCATCGCCTGCGCCACCGCCTCGAGGACCCGCGGTCCGGGGTCGACGTCGAGGGACACCGACTTCCCCGCGACGCGGGCGCCGTCCAGGCACGTTCCCCCGAGGCAGCGGGCGAACGCCTCCGCCTCGGCGGCGGTGGCGAAGGACACGCGGAGCACGTGCGACCCGAAGGCGCGGCGCAATTCCTCCGGCGTTCCGCTGGCGACGATGCGGCGATCCTTGAGCAGATGGACGTGGTCTGCCAGCGCCTCCGCCTCTTCCAGGTACTGGGTGGTCAGCACCAGGGTCATTCCGTCGTCCCGCAGTTGCCGGATGAAGCCCCACAGCTCTTCGCGGCTGACCGGGTCCAGCCCCGTCGTGGGTTCATCGAGGAACAGCAGCCTGGGCACGACGCACAGCGACGCGGCGATGTCGAGGCGGCGCCGCATGCCACCCGAATAGGCCGACGCCAGCGTCGAGGCACTGTCTGCGAGCGAGAATTGCGCGAGCAGTTCCGTCGCGCGGGCGGCCGCGGCGGCGCGGTCGAGTCCGCGCAGCCGCCCGAAGAACTCCAGGTTCTCCCGGCCGGTGAGGTTCTCGTCGATCGCCGCGAATTGGCCGGTGGTGGCAATGTCAGCGCGCACGCCCGCCGGGTCCTCTTTCACGTCGCGCGAGAAGATGCTCACCTCGCCGGAGTCGGCGGTGATGAGCGTCGACAGGATTCGGATGAGGGTGGTCTTGCCTGCACCGTTGTGGCCGAGGAATGACACGATCGCCCCGGTGGGCACGGTGAAACTCACGCCGTCGAGCACATGCTTGCGCATCCGGGCACCGCGCTTTCCCTTGCGCCCGCCGTCCGGCGGGGCACCTGCCCCGCCTTCGGGCGGGGTGCCCGCTTTGCCCGCAATCGGGTAGCTCTTCGTGAGGTCGCGGACGACGATCGCCGCACCTCGTTCAGCTTGATCCGTCATCGTTTCCCCTTTTCTTTGGTATCGCAGTGGGCCGCTGTCGGCAGCGGCCCCGTGGTCGGGTTGTCATGTGGCACCTCGATATGGATGCCCGCATCGCGGGCGAAGGCGAGGACCGGTTCGAGGAGCCGGGGGTGGCCGACGAGATCCCGGCACCCCGGCGCGACCGGCTTCCCCGCGACCGCCACAACGGTGGCGGCAGCAATCGCCGCGGTCATTTTGTAGGAACCCGGGCCGGTCGCCCGGACGACGGTCGTCTCGGCCGCCGGCCCCGCATCGCCCGCGCCGGCGGAGGACAGTGCGACGACCAGCTCGGCGGGTTGCGGAGTGCCCTTCGCCCGCGCCTTCCGCGATGTCACGGCCGCCCCGAGACGGGCGAGCAGACCGGAGACAACGGGCATCGAGTACAGTCTCGACGTGCGGATTTTCTCCACCGACTCATCGGGGAGGGCATCGAAGGCGACGTGGTAGGAATATCCACGGATCGAGGGGCACACCTCGCGTACGACGTCGATGTCCGGGCATTCGTAGCTGATTCCGCTTTGCGACGACACCGGGTTGCGCCGCACCTCGACGATGGTGCCGCCGAGCATCGTGCGGTATCCGCCGCGGATAGTCCGGAACATCGACTCGACCGACGCGGCCCCGGATTCCTGGTCGGCGCCAATTCGCAGATCGACCCGCACATCGCGGACCTCTTCGGCCCCCGCAGCGCGGGCCCCGAGCATCAACAGGGCCGTCGACAAGCCCGGGCACAGGCCGAACCCGGTGAGCACGGGAACCCCCTCCCGCCGAGCATCCCCGTCGAGGGCCATGATCGCGCGGCGGGCGTCGATCGAATCGTTGACGTCGATGTACCCGGTGCCTGAGTCGATGCAAGCACGGGCGAGTGAGTCTGCATGCACCTCGAACGGGCCGGTGCAGTTGACCACCCAATCGTGTTTGCGGAAGACCCTGCAGATCTCGTTGTGGCCGGCGGCGATCCTCAGCGGGAAGTGCCGCCCCGGGCCATCGTCCGGTTTCTGCCGGGAAGTGTAGGCCAGCTCAATCCCATCGACGACGCCGAGCATCCCCCGGACGAGCCGTCCGGTGACGCCGGTACCTCCGGCCACCAGCACTTTCACGGGTTCGCCCGCGTCGCGGTCCCGTGCTTCCCCGCCGTTTCGTCGGTCAGTCATGTTCCATTTCGTTTCCCCGGTCCCGCGACCGGTCGATTCCTTCGGACGACGGGTCCGCTGCCCTGTCGTCCGTTTCCGGCGCCTGGCGCCGGCGTTCGATGTACTCCCCGATGAGGGCCCCGGTCAGCGCGGCATCCTCTCCGAGGACGAACGAATAGTGGTTTCCCGCGACGCCGGCGACGCAGAGGTCATCGACGAGGTGGTCCCGCCACTGGTCGTGGTTGTGAGCCTCGCCGTCATCGGGGAAAACGAACAACGCCTCCCTCACCCGACCCTCGGGCCGGTACCGGGTGCGGGCATCGATGAGCGAGCGCAGCGAGTTGAACTCCGTCGCCGTCACCCGGTCGCCGGAAAGCCCAAGGTCCTCCAGGAGCGTCGGTGCGACTGCTGCGGCCAGGGCACGCAGACGGGCCCCCCGTTCCCCGTCGGTCTCATCGACCCCGCCGAACTCCGCCCAGAGGCGGGCAACCGGCGTTCCGTGCGGGAGATCGGCGATCGAGGGCGCCACCCGGGACAGCAGCCCCTTTTCGGATTCCGCGCCGAAATCCCCGACGTCGACCGCGATCCCCGGAGCCAGGCTGTCGAGAAACACCAGCGCGGGATCAAGATCGGCCCCCTTTTTCGTCTCATCGGCCTTGTCCCGAAGCACGTCGCTGATGGTCCGGATCGTGTTCATTGGTACCTCTTTCGGTTGTCGGCGCCATGCCGGTGCCGGGCGGACCGGGCCCGCATGGCGTGACCCGGAGGATGTGTCTGAAGGGTTGAAAGGGTGAAGCAACTGGGTGGGGCGCGTCTCCGCACAAGCTCGGAAACGCTCGCGGGCCCGGGACCCGCCGGTTCCGGGCGTCCGTCAAGTCACTGCGGACACCAGGGCGGCGACGAAGGCCGCGGCGGACGCTGCGGCCGCGAATCCGTCACGCACTCGCCAGGGGTGATCGGTGCGGAAGGTGCGCCGCGGATGGCGGCCGAAGTTGCGCATCGCCAGGGTCAAGGACAGCTTTTCGGCGCAGCGCACGGCGCTGACGAACAAGGGAAAGGCGATGCGCGCGGGCGTCGTCGCGCGAATGAAGCCGGAGCGGAAAGACTGCCCCGGTCGCATCGAGCGCAATCTAATCGCCCATGTCAGATGGGGGATTTCGCTGCGCAGGAACGCCGCGATGCTCATCCCGGAAATCGCTATGGTGCACCATGTGTAGGGCACCCGGAAGCGTTGCACCATGGCGTCGAAAAGCTCCTCGACGCGCATGCACGCGGAGACCAGGACCGTCCCCGCGAACACGGCCGTCAGCAGCAGTCCGTGATGGATGCCGTGGCGGACGGCCTCCGCCGGATCCCCACCGCCGTAGAACTCGGAGCGCCACCCGAGCAGGCCGAAGAACACCCCGATCAACAGGACGAGGAGGACCTTCCCCGCCGTCGCCCGAACGTCGCGCTCCGCGATTGCAGCGAGTGCGAGGAACGCGACCCCCGTCAGCGCGAGAACGGCGTCTCCGCCGGAGAGCAGCCCGGCGACGAGGACGAGCATCACCGCCGCGACGATCGTGATGGCGTTCAACCCCGCGCGCCTCCGAGCGGCGGATTCACCGGTCCAGGGGCTTTCGTCCCCGGACGTCCGTGCGCCGGCCGCGGGCAGTGCGCGATCCCGCCGGGACGACTCCGGGGCAGCCGGCACGTCGGCCGCGGGACCGGACCAGGCGACCTTCCCTTCGGCGACGATGCTCGCCCGATCCGCCCACGTTCGCGCGACACGGCGATCGTGGCACGTGAACACAACGGTTCCGCCGGCCCCGGCGTATTCCGCCAGCGCATCCAGCACGATGCGCGCGCTCGGCGAATCCAGGTGCGCCAACGGCTCGTCGAGAAGCAGCAAACGGCGATTGGCCGCCACCGCCAGGAAGATGCCCAACCGTCTTTTCTGTCCGCCCGACAGGACGAACGGCGAGACGGGGTCAAGTGCCCGGGGGAACAGGGCTTCCCGCAGTTTCCGCAGCTCATCGGTGCCGAGTGGCCCGTGCGGGTCCGTGCCGGCCAGCGCGGAGTCGATTTCCGCGGCGACGGTCGCGCGGGTGAACTGGTGCTCGGGGTTCTGGAACGCCCACGACGCGAAGGCGTCGGGGACGCGCCAGGCGGACGCGCCGTCGATCCGGAGGTCCGCTCCCGCCTTCATCTGGCCCGACAGCACCGCCAGCAAGGTGGACTTACCGGCTCCGTTGGCGCCGACTAGGGCATGAATCTCGCCCCGTTCCAGTGTCAGATCGGCCCCGTTCAGGATCTTCTCCCCGCCTCGGGCCACGTGGGTTCCGGTCAAGGCCAGCAGTGGAACGGCATCCGCCTCCGATTCCGGATCGGTGCCATTCCCGGCCCTCCGGGACTTTCGCCGCCGGTCCGGACCGGGACGGTCCGGTGCCCCCGTGCCCTGCGTACTGGCGTCCGGCGTTCCGGCGGTCGCGGCCGTCGTCGCAATGCCCTTCACCGCGATGCTATCCGGCGCTCCGTGGGCGGCGACGCTCCCGTCCGCATCGAGGATCGTCACCGTGTCGACCCACCCGTCGAACGGGCGGAGGTCGTGCTCGATGAGCAGGATGACGCGCCCCGGGGCCCGCAAGTCACGGATGACGGCGAACAGCGACCGGCGACCGTCCTCGTCGACGTGGGCCGCGGGCTCGTCGAAGATCATGACCTCCGGCGCCCTGGCCACCGCACCGGCGATGGCCATCCGCTGGCGTTGCCCGCCCGACAAAGCCCACGGATCCTTCTCTGCGAGCTCTGACAGCCCGAGCTCCGCTAGGGCCTCGGCTGATCGCTTGGCGACGATGCCGGCTTCCACGAGGGAAAACTCGAGGGCCATGGACACGTCATCGACGACTCGGAGCGTGAGCACCTGCGTCGCCGGGTCTTGCCCGACGAAGGTGACCCGGTCCCGGTCCACGGGGCATTCGGTGCCGTCGGCATCGACGATGTGCACGGATCCGGCATGGTCGATGGGGATGTGCGAGGGTATCAGTCCAGCGATGAGGTGGGCCAGGCTCGTCTTTCCGCATCCCACGGGTCCCGTGATGGCGTTGATCGTGCCGAAATCGAAGGAGAGGTCCACCATGTCGGGTGCCCATCGCCCATCGGCGTGCCGCACTCCCGCGCCACTGACCCGCAACCGGGCCGGGGCCGTCCCGCGTGTCGCACCGGCGCACGCGGGCGCTCCGCCGGTCATCGGGTGACCCCGCGGCTGCGGAGCCCCTTTGCGACGGCAAAGCCCAGGACCAAAAACACCAGGCTCGATGCCAAGGCTACGGCGAAGCTGATCAGGGCCATGGGCGTGGTCGGCGAGTCGACGCCGACGGCACGCGGGGCCATCGTTCCCATCAGCGCGGAGAATAACATCGCCGACGCCACGAACTGGGGACGCGTCCACCGCCGGTACAGGGTGACCATGAACGGAAGCTCGATGAGCAATCCTTCCATGATCAGCGCCCCGATCGCGGCGACGCCGAACGGGGTGGTCGCCGCGGACACGACGCCCATGGCAAGGCACGCGATGAGGCTCGCGCCAGGCTTGCGGACGACGATGAGGGGAACGACGCACGGCAGGAACCACAACCCGAGCGTCGCCGCGACGAGATAAACGTGGGCGATGCCGGCGAACACCTGCAGGTAGGTCAGGGGCACGACGATGAGAGACCCCGCGACGCCGATCGCGGCGGCGACGAGCATGTCGCGGGTGGATGGTCGGCCACCCACTGCGACCGGTGCGACGTGTACCAACCGCCCGTCGTCCGTCTGCGACGCCACCGCGTCGCCGTCGCCCGTCCCGTCCGGGCCCGCGTCCCCGACTCCCCCTCCGGAGAGGGGTTCTCTGGTCGATCCACGTTTTCTGTTCATCGTCGCCGCCTCGCTTCCGTTGCCGATTCCCGATCGGGACCATAACTTGAAACAGTATTAGGTTAGGCAATCCTTATCAACTTATGCCAGACTCGAATTATTGACTTTGCCCCCGTTCCCCCCCATTTCGTTGTTAGCAGTTCCACCTCAGGGCACCGAAGATTCATAGCCTGTCCACCCGATTGGGCGGGTTATGTTTATTTCCGTTCCCTCCGTCTGAAAGGACAGTAGAACTAGTCGCTGGCTTCGGTATGGCTTATTCCCGCCCCTGTCTGAAAATGATCCGGGGGTGATGCCGCCGAAGACAGTGACATACTCAAACTGCTAATAGGAACCTGACCCAGCCCAGGTGGTATGAGGTCTCACAGTAATGTAGATGCCAGTACTAAGTATGTCCGACCACCCCCAGCGATGAAGCTCAAATAGTCCAACTTCTAATTCATCGCTAGGAGGAACACACCCATGGCCTATGACTTCGTCATTGGCGTGGACGTCGGCAAATACTTCCACCACGCCTGCGTCCTCGATCCCCAAGGCAGACGCGCGTCAAGGTCAGGCCGACGCGATGGGCGCGAGCCTCGACATCGTGATCAGCTCTGACATGGGCAAGGGCGGCGCCATGGTCAACGGCCAGCCAGCTCTCGACGACGGCATGGGGGCACAAGTGTGGGCAGTCATGGATGACGGCGCCATGGAATCGGCTGGAGTCATCGGCCAAGAACCCCACGACGACGTGTGGATGCCGCTGCCCGGTGGAACTGCTTCAGTCCTCGTCACCGAGGAAGTCGCCGCCGGCGCGGCGCAACCCACCGGTGCGGTGCTGGCCAACGTGACGCTCTAGTCCCGGTTCCCTCCCTTGGCGCGCTTCAGCGCCGAGCACCGGACGAGAGCGAAGTTCACAGCACAATCCAGCCGACCAGGGCCGCGCCGATGACGACCGCCCAGGGCGGGACCTTCCACGAGGTGGGCGCGGCGTAGCAGACCACGGTGATGGACAGAGTGATCACGCCGGAAACCCCGGCGGTGAACACCGGGGTGTACAGCGCTGCACCGAGAATGCCGACCACCGCGGCATTCGCTCCAGCCAGGGCCGCACCTGCGCGTGGTGTCTGGCACCGAGGAAGGACGCGAACGTGAACAGCGGGCCTGGCATCGCCTGCGTTGCGCCGTAGCCGGCGAGGACGGTGTCTGCCCTCGCTCTCCACGCTGCTGTTGGGCGCGTGACTGCCTAGCCCCTTTACGCTCGACTTCACCGCGTGCTACGGCCGCCTTGATGCGCGCGAACATCCGGCCTCCGTCAGTACTGAGGTCCGCATCACCATTCGCGGTAAAAAGCTTCAACCCGTGCTGTTCCGCTCTGTCGATCCACCCTTCGAGCTGCGCGGGCTGCCGCGTTAGACGATCCAAGTCCCAGCAGATAATCGCGTCTAGCTCGCCTCACTGAAGACTAGCCACCATCGCGTCGTAATCGGGACGTTCCACGTCTTTCTTAGAGGCCGAGATCGACTAATCCACATAGGTGTACACGACCATCCAGCCACGCTGCTTTGCAATGGCTTCACAGTCTTCGCGCTGACGCTCGATGGCAAGACCGTCCATTGCAGCATCGAGCGAGATGCGAAGGTAAATGGCAGCACGTGTTGTCATACGACTAACACTGGCGCGCCTTAAGTTACATTGAACTTGAACTCGACCACGTCTCCGTCTTCCATGACGTATTCCTTGCCTTCTTGACGCACCTTGCCGTTGGCGCGCGCTTCGGCCATGGACCCAAACTTGTCGAGGTCTTCGAAGCTGACGATTTCGGCCTTGATGAAGCCTTTCTCAAAGTCGGTGTGGATGACGCCGGCAGCCTTCGGTGCGGTATCGCCCTGGTGGATCGTCCATGCGCGGGCCTCCTTTGGCCCAGCAGTAAGGTAGGTCTGCAAGCCGAGGGTTGCGAAGCCTGCCTTTGCGAGCGTTTCCAGTCCAGGTTCGTCCTGTCCAACGGAGGCGAGGAGCTCCGACGCGTCCTCTTCGTCTAGTTCGAGCAGCTCGGTCTCTGTTTGCGCGTCCAGGAAGACTGCCTCTGCCGGTGCGACAAGTTCTCGCAGCTCTTGTTTCCGGCCTTCGTCGGTGAGCACGGCTTCGTCGGAGTTGAATACGTAGAGGAATGGTTTCGCCGTCATGAGGTGCAGGTGGTGGAGCAAATCGAGGTCGATGTCTCCTGCCTTTGCGGCGGCGAAAAGGGTGCGGTCGTCTTCAAGCACCGCCTGCGCCTTCTTGGCCTCCTCGGCCTCTGCTGCCACGTCCTTGCTCTTGCGGCCTTCCTTCTCCAGGCGCGGCAACGCTTTCTCGATCGTCTGCAGGTCAGCCAGGATCAGCTCGGTGTTAATGACTGCGATGTCAGATGCGGGGTCGACTTTCCCGTCGACGTGAATGACATTGTCGTCAGCGAAGGCGCGAACGACTTGGCAAATGGCGTCTGCTTCACGAATGTTGGCAAGGAAGGCGTTGCCCATACCTTCGCCCTCGGACGCCCCCTTGACGATGCCAGCGATGTCAACGAACGACACCGTCGCGGGCAGGATGCGTTCGGATTCAAAGATCTCAGCTAAGCGCTTCAGGCGCGGGTCTGGCAGTTCAACCAACCCCACGTTCGGCTCGATGGTTGCGAACGGGTAGTTCGCAGCGAGCACATCATTCCGCGTCAACGCATTAAAAAGGGTTGACTTTCCGACATTGGGCAAACCGACGATTCCAAGTGTAAGACTCACGCTGGCCAATCCTAGCCCACCCATCGCGTTGCCGTCGAAAAGTTTGCAGCTCGCGGTCGGGTTACGTTTCTTTCTCCCTCGGATGGGGCACAATAGGTCGCGTGAGCACTCAGAAACCTCTCGACTACGACGCCAATCCGATTGATCGCGGCATTGTCTACCGCGCGTGGATCAAGTCCGCCGCGACGTTGACGCTGCGAGTCCTCATTGTCGCAGTGTTTTTGGCCGCGCTTGGCAAAGTGATCGGGATGTTTTGGGCAGGCATTCTTCCGGTTGTTCTTGCGCTCATCATCTGCACTGTGCTCGCGCCCGTTGCGGGCTGGCTGCGCCAGCATGGCATACCAGCTGGATTTGCGGCGCTCTTGACGTTGCTTGGCTTCTTTGGATTTCTCGGCTTTCTCGTCTCGTTGATTGCCCCGGACATTGCGGCGCACTCGAGGTTGCTCTATCTGCAAGCGCTCGAAGGTGTGCAGCGGTTGCAGCTCTGGCTGCAGGGTCCACCGCTCAATGTCAACCCCGATGATCTTGATGAGGGCGTGAACGAGATTGCGCAGTGGCTCCAGAAGCAGGCCGGGGCAATCGCTGGCGGTGTATTCACGGGTATTGGCACTGCCGCAGGCCTGATTGTCACACTGTTCGTCGTACTCGTCTTAACTTTCTTTTTCCTCAAAGACGGACACAAGTTCCTGCCGTGGCTTCGCAGTGCTACCGGTGGCCGCGCAGGCCTTCATTTCACTGAGCTCTTCACCCGTGCATGGAACACACTTGGGGGTTTTATTCGCGCCCAAGCTGTTGTCTCGCTTGTCGACGCCATCTTCATCGGACTCGGCATTTACTTCGTGGGCGTCCCGATGGCGTTCACGCTCGCTGTGCTGACGTTCATCGCGGGGTTCATCCCGATTGTGGGTGCGGTTGTGGCAGGCGCGCTTGCCATTTTGGTCGCGTTGGTGTCGCTTGGCGTAACCCAAGCGTTGATTGTGTTTGCCATCGTCATTGTTGTCCAACAGCTGGAAGGCAATGTGCTCTCCCCGATGCTGCAGTCCCGTGCAATGAACTTGCATCCAGTGATCGTGCTGGTCTCCGTGACCGTAGGTGGTGGACTCTTCAACCTGATTGGTGCCTTCTTGGCAGTCCCCGTAGCTGCGATGATCGCGGTTTGCTACCGCTACGCGCTCGATATCGTGCGCATCCACTCAGGGGAAGTACACCCGGAAGATCTTTCTTTCATCACCGAGGAAGGTCGTGCGATTGCTGAGCTGGAAAGCATCGAAAGCCAACACAAGCGCGATGCGCTGCGCGAGGAAGATGAATGGGCAGCCACTGTCCCCTCGGAGGCTGCACAGGGAGAGTCCGCGGAGGAGGATCTTGATCAATCCGATCACCGTTTCCGTCCGCGATACAAGCCCGACAAGTTAAAACATATGTTCGATCGACTGCGTCCTAACGCCTAGTTTTGTCCCGCTCATGTGCTCTACTA
>NZ_JBSZCG010000032.1:0-348 GCF_054166365.1 Corynebacterium sp. UMB8791
ATGACAGCAACTTTTGGTAACTATGCATATCTTCGCGCAGAAAAACTCGGGCAACTGGATGATTTTTTTATCCATATCTGCCAGTTAGTTGCGTTGATCACTATCGGTCTCTTGTTTATCGGTGTTTTAAATGCACCTATCAATGCTTATGAAATGGTGATCTACCCCATCGCCTTTTTTGTCTGCTTGTTTGGTCAAATGCGTTTGTTTCGCTCGGCATGAGCAACATAAAGCTCTTACACATTCAGGAATGAAGGAATACTGTGATGGACAACAAAATATCAACCTATTCACCGGCCTTTAGTATTGTGTCATGGATAGCTCTCGTTGGTGGTATCGTTACCGTTA
>NZ_JBSZCG010000033.1:0-346 GCF_054166365.1 Corynebacterium sp. UMB8791
GCCGTAGACTTCGCTGACGGTCTGTGCATCCAGGGTTTCCGCAGGCGGTCCTTGCTTTACGACGCGCCCCTGCGCCACCACCACAACGTGATCGGCATACGCCGCTGCGGCGGACAAATCGTGCAGGACCACGACCACGGCTTTGCCCGCCGCCGCGCGGGCGCGCATCATTCCCATGATTTTTTCGGCGTGGTGGAGGTCCAGGGCCGCGGTCGGTTCGTCGAGAAGCACGACGGGAGTGTCCTGGTAGAACACGCGCGCGCTGTGGACGCGGGCGCGCTCGCCGCCGGAGAGGGTCGGGACTTCCCGGTCAAGGAGGTGCGCGACGTCGCATTCAGTGATGACT
>NZ_JBSZCG010000034.1:0-346 GCF_054166365.1 Corynebacterium sp. UMB8791
ACTGAGCAAAGAGCTGACTAGCTTGCGCTTCTGTATCTGCATACAATTGCGCGGCATGCGTCATTGCTTGCTGAATAGATACTAAAGACTCTTCCATGGTGCGTTGAGCAGCTTGCCATTGCTGCATAACAGCGTGGAATTGTGTGGCAGCGCTGCCTTGCCAAGAAGCTTCTAAATCAGCCAGTTGCGCGCACATGGTGGACACAGAAGAACGAATAGATTCGATTGATGAATTCACCTGTGTGCTGGCATTGAGAATATGCTCAGAATCTACATGATATGTAGACATAATAACCTCCTTTCGAGGTTGGGGTATAGATATGCGCTGACTCTTATACACATCTCC
>NZ_JBSZCG010000035.1:0-345 GCF_054166365.1 Corynebacterium sp. UMB8791
GTGAGCAAGCTACTCGTTGTTGACGATGCTGTGCTGCGTCAAACCGTGTTCGGTGTGGACTTCCCGCGTCCGCTGGGGCTCGCCGCGGGCTTCGACAAGGCTGCTATTGCCCCGGATTGCTGGGGGCCAATTGGTTTTGGCTACGCGGAACTGGGAACCGTGACTGCCAAGCCGCAGCCGGGCAACGATCGCCCGCGTCTGTTCCGTCTGAAGGAAGACCGCGCCATTTTGAACCGCATGGGTTTCAACAACCCCGGCGCCGCTGCTGTAGCGGAGAACTTGCGGGCGCGTCGCAGTGACGACGTCATCGGTATCAACATTGGTAAGACCAAGGTGACTCCGCTG
>NZ_JBSZCG010000036.1:0-343 GCF_054166365.1 Corynebacterium sp. UMB8791
TCGTAGACGGGGGCGGTGAGGATGAGGCCGTGGCGGGTGGTGGTGCCGTCGGGGTGGGCGAGGGTGGCGACGGCTTCGACTTCGGTGTAGTCGACGTGGGGTTCGTCGTAGTGTGGGTATGGGCGTGCCATTGTGGTTTTCCTTTCGGCTTTCTTGCTTACAGTATCCATACTACACAGGGTGGTGCTATGCGTCAACTTCTGGCGTGTGCTGAATACCGAACACCCACCAGCCAGCGGAAACCAACGAGCACAACAACACACCAAGCACTGCGCCAATCGTCCAGTGCGTCACACGACCAGCCTGCACCCCAACAATCAGCGGCATTGCCACAACCGTGGCC
>NZ_JBSZCG010000037.1:0-342 GCF_054166365.1 Corynebacterium sp. UMB8791
GGTCGATTACTGTTTCAAAGTGTTAATCAGTATCGTTTTCTTCCTACCAATGTATGGCGTATTACTCAATATGCTGTTGAAAAGACTGGCAGATAAATCCGAAATCAACGCTTTGCAGGCGAGTTAAAGGTTCGTTATCAGAGTTGTGATAAGATGGATGAATGAGCCGTTATGGCCGTTTATCGAAAGGAAGAAGTCAATGCGCAATCTGGTTAAATATGTCGGAATTGGCCTGCTGGTTATGGGGCTTGCGGCCTGTGATGATAAAGACACTAACGCTACGGCGCAGGGTTCGGTCGCGGAAAGTAACGCTACCGGGAATCCCGTCAACCTGCTTGATGG
>NZ_JBSZCG010000038.1:0-341 GCF_054166365.1 Corynebacterium sp. UMB8791
TGCCCCACCCAGTGCCTCAGACAATGCCGTAATGACATCCTGTAGATCGTCTGCGCGGTCCACTGAAGTAATCAGGACTGCGGAGTTGTTGGTGGACGCTTGGGCGTTCTTATCGCTCACCGACGTTCCTTTCTCGCACTGCGCTTAATCGTTGACTTATTTGAACGTTGACTTGGCTCGAGCCATTGGACTGCCGGAGGCTCAAGATCATGCTGAGCTTCCAATCCCGCTGAGTCCCAAATCATTATTTTCATCTTATTGTGAGTCACCTTACATCTCACGACGGACTCAAACCTCTTTGGTTACCCCTGGTAGCCACACTTTTCCCCACAGATTCCAAC
>NZ_JBSZCG010000039.1:0-339 GCF_054166365.1 Corynebacterium sp. UMB8791
AGCGTCAGATGTGTATAAGAGACAGCTTGTTTATCAAGCCAGCTAAAAAGGACGCAATTGTAGCATCAACTGCTCCAAAAAATTAGCTCCGTCCCACGCGGTAGAGGACGTTAAACCGACCGCAAACTCGACTGTTGCTGATATTAAAGCTTACTTAGATAATCACAGCATCAGTTACACTAGCTCAATGCTTAAAGATGATTTGCTAAAGCTGATTAAGTAGGTGATTTGATGGACTATTTAGCAGATGTTAAGCAGTTGTTGATGATCAACTCCAGTGATAAAGACAATTTGCTGAATGTAATCTTATCTAATACCAAGAGAGCACTGACTTTTAAG
>NZ_JBSZCG010000040.1:0-53510 GCF_054166365.1 Corynebacterium sp. UMB8791
ATGGCAAACCCGTTTTCAAAATTCTGGAACTACCTGATGGCACTTTTCGACAACAAGATCGAAGAGAATGCTGATCCAAAGATCCAGATTGAGCAAGCAATTTCCGAGGCTCAGCGCCAGCACCAGGCGCTTTCGCAGCAAGCAGCCGCGGTTATCGGTAACCAGCGCCAGCTGGAAATGCAGCTGAATCGTCGCCTGGAGGAAGTCGAGAAACTTCAAGCTAACGCTCGCCAGGCGCTCCAATTAGCAGATAAGTCCCGCTCCAACGGTGACGCACAGAAGGCGACCGAGTATGAGAACGCTGCTGAGGCGTTCGCGGCGCAGCTTGTTACCGCAGAGCAGGGCGTTGAAGACACGAAGGCGCTGCACGACCAGGCACTCCAGCAGGCCGCACAGGCAAAGCAAGCTGTGGAGCGCAACGCGGCACACCTGCAACAGCAGGTCGCTGAGCGCTCGAAGTTGCTGTCGCAGCTTGAGCAGGCCAAGATGCAGGAGAAGGTTTCCGAGACCATGCGCTCGATGAACTCGTTGACCGCCTCCGGCCCGAACTTGGACCAGGTTCGCGACAAGATTGAGCGCCGCTACGCGAACGCACTGGGTGCTGCAGAGCTCGCGGAGAACTCGATCCAAGGCCGCATGGCTGAGGTGGAGCAGGCTGGAATCCAGATGGCAGGCCACAGTCGGCTCGAGCAGATTCGCGCAGAGATGTCTGGCGAGTTGACCTCGGGAAAGGAACAGCAGTCGATTGAGCAGGGCAAGACCGGCGCCCCGCACGCAAGTGAGGACGCCGTCGCACGTCGGATGCGTGAGCTCCGCGGCGAAGCCTAAAGCGTGGTAAAGAAAGCTCCAGGATTTCTATAGAAACCTGGAGCTTTTGCTTTGCCCTGCGAAGGATTGAACGCGGTTAGTCGAGCGCGCCACGAGCGACAAGTGCATCGCCGATCTGCTCCGCCCTTCGGATACTTCGCACGATGAGCGGTACGCCAAACGCGAGGGGAGAAAATCCCAGTCCTCGGGCCTTGCGGGCGTCGAGAACTTCCTGCGATGTCTGCAAGATGAGCGGGATGAGACGGAGCGTGAGGGCGATAGCGAGGCTGATTTTCTCAGTTGGTATTCCGAAACGGCCGAGCGGTTTGAGGCCCTCCTCGAGCGATACAAGGAGCGCTTCAACTGTTGTGGTCAGAGTAAGAAGGTTTGCGGCGAGAATCGTTGCGAACAACGTAATCAGCGTGACGCCAGCAAGCCCGATGCCATTTTGCCAAACAAGGAAAGCGCCCAGCATTGTGAGCAAGGGAAGAATTGGCACGAGCTGATTGGCAACGATTCGGATCGGAATTCTTGCCACGATGTACAGAACGAAGATCAAGCCTAGCAACGTGAGCGCGATTGGGAACGTACGCCCGAAGTTGGTCGCTATGAGGATGTACAGAATGAGCAGTACGAATTTCTTCTTTGGGCTCATACGGTGGAGCAGCGTTTTGCCTGGGACGTACACGCCCATTGGTAGCGAGTCAATCTTCACTGTTCGGCTCCATTAGCTGAGTGTAGAACTGAATCGAGTCTGCTGGTGTGCCGTCGTATGCAATGACGCCGTCGTTGACACAAACTACTCGGTCGAAGTCACTGAGTAACTCTAGATCATGGGTCACCACGATTGTTTGTTGATCAAGCGAGTTCAATTCAGCGATTATTCGCCGACGATTTCGCAGGTCAAGCAATGTCGTTGGCTCGTCTGCGATGATGGTGGTCGGTTCAGTCACCAGTACTGCGGCCAGCGCGAGAAGCTGTTTTTCACCGCCAGAGAGCGTATGAGGTGATTGTTCTGCCTTGTGTAAGAGTTTGAAGCGTTCCAGTACCTCATCGACGCGTTGCTCTTTCTCTGCCTTAGAGAGCTTGAACTTCTTCAATGAAAACGCCACGTCATCGTGGACTTGGGGCATGACGATTTGGCTTTCTGCGTCGGAGAACACGAACCCGACACGTCGGCGGACTTCAGCGCTGCGAGTTGCAAGCGGAATTCCGTCGTAGAATACCTCGCCTGTGCTCGGCTCTTCGAGCCCATTGATAAGCCGGACGAGCGTTGACTTGCCAGAACCGTTCGAGCCAATGATGCCGATCCGATGTTCCTGCAACGTGAGTGAAAATGGTTGGAGCAGTGTGTTGTCATTACGTACGACGCTCACGTCGTTGAAGCTGATCTGTGGCATGGAAAAATCCAGTTTATGCGCGACGGAGTGAGGGGAGTGCAGCGCGAACTGCGAATGCGATGAACACAATCACTAGCACCTTGGCGGTGTCAGGGATGACAAACGGTAGCTGTGCTGCCCATGCAGCACCAAAAGTCATGTTTGCGCGTGCCATCAATCCAAACACCCCAAAGAAGTACTGCAGGAACAGGCCAGCGAACCCGGCTCCAAGAAGGAGGGCGATATTCACGAAAGAGCTCTTGCTGGAAGCGCGGTAGGCGATGAGACCTGCAACAAATGCGCTTGCGATGTAGCCAACCAGATATCCGATTGTAGGGCTTCCCAGGGCATAGACGACGGTGCGTCCACCTGCGAGAACGGGAAGAGCAAGTCCGATGAGGAGGAACAATAGCACTGTGTAGGTTCCCCGTTTAGGGCCGAGCACGAGCGCCGCGAGAATACAAGCAGCGTTCTGCATGACGATTGGAACGCCGGCAGCGCCGACTGGAATAGAGACAAACCCGAGTACGATGATCACCGCCGCGAACACGGCGATGTATGCGAGGTCTTGGGCTTCAATCTTTGATTGCGGAATGCTTTTCGACATAGCGAGAATAGTACTTGAACGGTGTTCAGTTCGCTATGAAATCGTATTGATTTTTCTGCGCGTATATTTGAGGCCATGCGATTAACGGAGTTTCACCAACTCGTCCAGGATGAATTTGGGGCTGAACGGGCGTCATGGATTATTGAGACGCAACTTCTGCCTCGTCATGGGTGTACAGCCGCAGAGGTTATCGAAAATGGAGGCGATTTGCGCCAAGCCTGGGACGAACTTTGTGACGCCTTTGATGTTCCAGAGGCGCGTCGCCTTGGCGTAGATCGGCCAGGTTTCTAGCTACTCTCGCCGTTTTGTACTTTTAATTCGAACATGTATGCGTGTACACTCTGGTGATGTCTCGGCACTTGCCTATAGTCAGATCCAGATTTAGAAGTCATCGGGAACCGTAACCCTCGAAGGTGAGTCTAAACATGTGTGTGGGCGATGGCGTATGCAAAAACGCCGCCGCCGAACTCGAACAGAATGAACATTAAGGAGAACATGTAAATGGCTGCGAAAAAGAAAACCGCATCAGCCGCGAAAGATCGCCAGAATGCGCTAGATGCTGCACTCGCAATGATCGAGAAGGATTATGGCAAGGGGGCTGTGATGCGTCTCGGTGATGAGAACAGGCCTCCAATTCAGTCGATTTCATCTGGGAATACGGCTATTGACGTCGCTCTGGGTATCGGTGGCTGGCCGCGTGGCCGTATCGTTGAGATTTACGGACCTGAATCTTCCGGTAAGACAACTGTTGCGCTTCACGCCATCGCTTCCGCGCAGCGGGCCGGTGGAATCGCAGCTTTTATCGACGCCGAGCATGCTCTGGACCCGGATTATGCCCGCAAGCTGGGCGTCGATACTGATAACTTGCTCGTTTCTCAGCCAGATACAGGGGAGCAGGCACTGGAGATCGCGGACATGCTCGTCCGATCTGGCGCGATTGACATCATCGTCATTGACTCGGTTGCCGCACTGACGCCTAAGGCTGAAATTGAAGGTGAGATGGGTGACTCTCACGTTGGCCTCCAGGCTCGGTTGATGTCGCAGGCACTGCGAAAGATGACAGGTGCGCTGTACAACTCCGGCACTACAGCGATTTTTATTAACCAGCTGCGTGAGAAGATCGGCGTCATGTTCGGTTCACCCGAGACAACTACGGGCGGTAAAGCGCTGAAGTTCTACTCCTCGGTTCGTTGTGATGTCCGACGTATCCAGACGTTGAAGGACGGACAGGATTCCATCGGAAACCGAACCCGCCTCAAAGTGGTGAAGAACAAGGTTTCGCCACCATTCAAGATTGCAGAGTTTGACATTATGTACGGAGAGGGCATCTCTCGGGAATCGTCCATTATTGACATGGGTGTAGAGAACGGCTTCGTGAAGAAGTCAGGTTCCTGGTTTACCTACGAAGGCGATCAACTTGGACAGGGCAAGGAGAAAGCGCGCAATTTCCTGAAGGAGAACCCGGACCTTGCGGACGAGATCGAGCAAAAGATTTTCCGTGCATTGGGGGTTGGCGAATTTGCCGATGATGATGCGCTGACTGATGACCCAGTAGACATGGTGCCAAACATTGACTTCGACGACGAGGAAGAGCCAGCGAAGGCGAAGTAATACGTGGCAACACCAGATCCGGAAAAGGTTCAACGCCTGCAGGACGCACTTGCCGAATGGGAAGCTACCGGTGGGAACGGAGAACTCTTCAATTATGAACGTGAAGAAGCCCTCGCTCCAGTGCGGCAGCGTGCGTTAAGGTTGCTGGATCAGCGACCGCGATCAGAGCATGAACTCAGGGAGCGTCTTGTCAAAGCTGAGTTCCCAACGCCTCTCGTTGATGAGGTACTGGCGTCTCTTCGCGCATCCTCGCTTCTCGACGATCGTCGCTTTGCCCATGAATGGGTCCGACAGCGGGCGAAACGTCGAGGAAAGTCGAGAAGCTTCCTGGACCGCGAGCTCAGGGAAAAAGGAGTCTCAGAAACAGATCGGCGCGCCGCGCTCGCACAAATCAGTGACGAGGACCAACACGCAATTGCTGAAGCCCTCGCGGAAAAGAAAGCGCGAGAAGTAAAGACACCACCAGCAGGGCACGCGGAGTACACCCGCGCGCTGCGCAGGATTGTTGGAGTGCTGGCGCGTCGAGGCTTTCCACAAGGTATGTGCATGTCTATCGCAAGAACTGCACTAGATTCAAGGGTTGAATCACTTCGAGAGAGCTCCTAGCGAGCACTTTGCGCCGTTTGGGCGGGGTAGTTGGCAGTGGCTAGAATGTTCAGCCGTGCCTGCGTAGGCCCGCGTAATCAACCAGGAAAGGCGAACCAGATGGCTGCATCAAGGACATACGAAGTACGAACCTTCGGATGCCAAATGAACGTTCATGATTCGGAGCGGTTGTCGGGTCTGCTGGAAGATTCGGGGTACGTGGCAGTTGAAGATGGGCAGGCCCCAGACCTCATCGTTTTCAACACCTGTGCCGTGCGTGAAAACGCAGACAAGCGGTTGTACGGAACGCTTGGACATTTGAAAAAGGTTAAGGAATCGCAGCCTGATTTGCAGATTGCGGTTGGTGGATGTCTGGCGCAGAAAGACAAAGACCATGTTATCCAGAGAGCGCCGTGGGTAGATGCTGTCTTCGGGACCCACAATATGGGCTCACTGCCGGTACTGCTGGAACGTGCACGAGTACAAGGCGAGGCGCAAGTTGAAATTGCAGAAGCGCTCGAAGTATTTCCTTCTGTTCTTCCAGCGAAACGTGAAAGTAGCTATGCGGGCTGGGTTTCGGTGTCTGTCGGGTGCAATAATACGTGTACATTCTGTATCGTTCCGAGTCTGCGTGGCAAAGAAGTTGATCGCCGTCCGGGCGATATCCTCGCCGAGGTACAGGCGCTCGTGGATCAAGGCGTCTTAGAAGTCACTTTGCTTGGCCAAAACGTCAATGCTTACGGTGTGCATTTCGTTGACGAGGAAATGGAGCGAGATCGGTCCGCGTTTTCAAAACTGCTACGAGCGTGTGGCGAGATCGAAGGCCTCGAGCGTGTTCGCTTCACCTCCCCGCACCCCGCAGAGTTTACATCTGACGTCATCGACGCAATGGCAGAAACCCCGAACGTTTGCCCGCAGCTACATATGCCGTTGCAGTCGGGGTCTGACAAAGTACTCAAGGACATGCGCCGTTCGTACCGATCCAAGAAGTTTTTAGGCATTTTGGATGAGGTCCGTGAGAAGCTTCCTGAGGCTTCGATCACCACCGATATCATTGTCGGATTCCCAGGCGAGACGGAAGAAGACTTCCAGGCAACGCTTGATGTAGTTGAGAAGGCACGATTCACGTCCGCCTATACATTCCAGTACTCACCGCGCCCTGGGACCCCGGCGGCTGAAATGGAAAACCAGGTTCCGAAAGCTGTGGTGCAGGAGCGGTTCGAACGACTGCTTGAACTCCAGGAACGAATCAGCCTGGAAGAGAATGAAAAGCTCATTGGATCTGTGCAAGAACTCCTTGTTCAGCAGGACGAAGGTCGAAAGCACGAGACGACTCACAGAATGTCAGGACGCGCTCGCGACGGCAGGCTCGTGCACTTTGCTGTCGATGAGGCCAATCGATCTGCCATCCGTCCGGGTGACATTGTTACCGCTCGTATCACCGAAGCAAAGTCATATTTTCTGATCGCGGATTCTGGTGTGCTTTCACACCGACGCACACTCGCGGGTGATCACGCTGAGGCAGGCGAGGTACCAACGACTGCACCTGTTGGGGTGGGACTTGGAATTCCTACGGTTGCACGTCCAGACATCGTTCCAGTGACTAACGTAAGCAACACTGGCTGCTGCACGACTCCTGAAGCGTAAACCACGCGACTACTGGAAGGGAGACTTCAATGAAAATGGAATTAGGATCCGCGCGCTGGGTACTCGGTATTGCAAGTATTGGGTGGCTTGTTGCGCTGTTTTTGCCCTTCGTTGGTGACATTCCCGGATGGCAGGTGCTCGCGGTGGGCGAAGGCGCCCGCAGTGCAGATACCAAGATCACGGAGTACGTATTTGTATGGCTAGGCTTCTTAGGCGTAGGCGTTTGCACGTCGCTAGTGACGGTTTCGCGACGTTTCGGAATGGCCACAGCCGCGTGGATGATTTCAACAGTTGCCCTGGTTAGCTCGTTGCTGGCAGTGTGGCTGCGGAAGTCGAGTACCGGTGTTGCAGGAACGTTTCAGCACGGGCCCGGGTTTTACCTAGAAGTTGTCGCGGTACTCCTGGTCGTGTTGACGTACATTCCGCTGTTCGTGCGAAAGACAGCGGTTGCCCCGGAACTGCTCCGGAATCAGCCAAGCGAAATCGACGCGGATATCGCGGATGCGCAATTGAATGCGACGCGGACTCATCAGGAGCAAGAAACGAACCCACTGCTTGTCGATGACCGACGAGCGAACGCGGCACGACGCCACAATAGAAGCAACTAGCTATCGAGCTTTGGTACGCCCTTCTGCCAGGCCGTCGCCTGGCTTATCCCGGTTGGGGCATAGTGGTCGAGAATGTGGCTCGCACCCGGCTGCGGGTTGGGATAGGAAGCGTAGATCTGCTTCGTTCGTGGCCAAATCGAGAGCGCGGCTGATACCGCAGAAGCCAAGGCGCGCTTGCCTAAACCGAGTCCCCGGTTTGCCTCCCGTACGTACACCAGCCCGATTTCTGCAACAGAGTCTGCGTCATTCTCGAATTTTGCTACTTCTGCAAGCCCGACCGGTTTCCCCGAGGCATCACGGGCAATGGCGGTGATCTGGGAACCGCCGCGGTCTCTGAGACGTGCAGCAGCGTCCTGAAGACGGGACGCAGACCACTGGACAGGCTCGAGCGATAGTGAACCACGAGGGTATTTCGCTGCGGACTCCTGGAGAGTAGCTAAGAAGGAGGGCAGATCAGCAGGGTCGAATGCCATGTCTTCAATCACGTCGCACCTATCATTCTGGTCAGGCGCCACGATAGCGTCCGCGTTGATAATTGCCTGTCGCTCACAGTGCGCCGGCGTGTAGCCGTCAGCGCGAAGGAATGGGTGCTCCGGTGCCCCCAATGGCTCCGTGATCCAAATCTGACGGATGGGACGGTGCAACTCTGCAGAAAGCGCGTCAATCAGCGCGAGCGCACTTCGCCATACGTGCGCCGGCTGATCCTCTCCGGGAAGAGGAGCGATGGAGGCGTCGATAGTGACGTTCGCTTCTAACACATCGACGTCCTCAAGTAGAGGAAGCGATATGAGCACCCAGCCTTCGACGTCGTACAGATCATCCTCAGTCAGCACTGGGTAACCGAACGCTCCAAGGGACCGTGGCGCTGGTTTGCTACACAGCGCGAAGAGGAGCGCTAACGATTCTTCGGATCCCTCCAGGCGTTTCGCGAGATGGGCTGCACTCACTCCGGAGTGCGCTTCTCCCGTAATGTCCTGGATAGCAAGCGTGACTGAGAATGCGTAGGAGGAGACTGCGGCGTGTGACGGGTCGGCACTCCCTACGATCAAGGGATATAGCACTACTGCTCGTCGACGGCCTTCGCTGCGACGTTGGCAAACTCCTGCCACTGCTCGGCCTGTTCACGGAGCTTTGTCGCCTTGGAAGAATTCCCGGCTGCCTCAGCTTCCTGGGCCTGCTGCAGGAAGTGATCAGCTTTCTCCTGGAACTGATTCACCCGTGCTTGTGCCTCAGGGTCTGCTTTGCGCCACCGTGACTCCTCTGCATCCGCTACGCGCTGTTCCAGCCGAGCAATCTTGTCTTCGTAAGTACGGACTTTGTTACGAGGAACAAATCCAATCTCGTCCCACTTCTCCTGGAGCTCACGCAGCTTGGCACGTGCCGCACCTAGACCCTTCTCTGGAGTGATGAGCGCATCGTACTCATCTATAAGTGCGTCCTTAGCTGCAGCATTTGCTTCAAACTCACGGTCGCGCTCCGCGTTTACAGCGTTGCGGGCGGCGAAGAAGTGATCCTGAGCAGCGCGGAACTGTGCCCACAGCTCATCGTCGACGCCACGTGGGGCGCGTCCGGCTGCCTTCCACTCATCCATCAGAGAACGGTAGGCACGGGCGGTGGCGTTCCAATCCGTTGAGTCCTGGATTGCCTGCGCGCGGGCGATGATATCCTCCTTGATACGACGAGCCGCTGCGCGATTCCTATCGAGCTCAGCGAAGTGAGCCCCACGACGGCGATTGAAGGCATCTCGTGCACGCGAGTAGCGCTTCCAGAGCGCGTCGTCGGTTGTGCGATCGATACCGCGGATCGTTTTCCATTCTTCGAGGATCGCTCGAATCCTGTCCCCGGCAGCCTTCCAGTCTGTAGATTTCTCGGCGATCTCCTCAGCCTCGGCCGCTAGAGTTTCCTTTTTGGCAATTGCGTTAGCCCGTCGGGTCTGCTTGAGTTCCTTTGCTTCGTGTTCCGCAACCTCTGTTTTGCGCAGTAATTCTTCTAGGCGTGCCTCGAGCGCTGCGAAGTCGCCAATTGCGGCGACGTCTTTCATCGAGTCTTTCAGCTCAGTCACGCTGCGATGCAGAGTGTGTGCGTCCTCTGGGTGTGCAGTGAGTCGCGCCTCCAGGACTTCAGTTTCGACGATGAGGTCGTCGAAACGCTGCCCGTAGTGGCGAAGTCCTTCCTCGGGAGACCCGGCCTGCCAAGATGCGATCTGACGCTCAACGCCGTCACGGGTGACAAAAACATTGCCGGCATCATCGATGCGCCCGAACTTCGACGGATCAGTGTTCGCTGATGACGACTGAGCATGCGCGAGTGGAACAACCCGCTGTGAAGGAACAGACTGTGCCGCACCTGGACGAGGTCCGGGCTTCGGCGTTTGCTTCGGCATGGCAGCCGGGTTCGGACGTCCAGCTGGTGGCTGTGGCTTTGGAGTCGAGGAAGTCATGAAACAGTCCTTTCACAAATAGCTGTGCCGCGCGTCACGGCGCCGAGATACATAATCGACGGCATTCTCGTCTTCATAACTCTAGCGTGTTGCAGACGAACATGCGTCATGTGTCATGGTTTCAACTCCGAGAAAACCCCACTATGGTGGGCGAGGTGAAAGAAGCCCGTGCCTGCCTACTTGTCATGCCTGGTTCGCCAGCTCTCGTGCGAGAACTCGCACCTGCTGACGAACCGTCGCAGCGTTTGCTGAACTCAATTAGAGAGACAGCCGGAAAACTGACGAAAACTATTGACATTGTGTGCAGCCACGACAGGAGATGGGCAACGCACCTTGCTGGCTCGTTTGCTGCCTGGGGAGCACCACACGTCGAAGTAGGAGGTGGGCACGTATTAGGCGAACTTGTCGCCAGATACTGTCTTCACGGGGCTACGGTGCGTGAGAGTCGCGAGCACCTGTTGCCGTTAGATCCTTCAGTGCTCACAGTGTTGGTAGTCGATGGACCTGCAGGGCTGACAACTCGCGCCCCGCTAGCGTTAATCCCTGCGGCTGCTGATACGAACGACAAACTCCAGGCTTTGTTGTCAGGAAAGCAAAGCTCCCTGATCCGTGAGCAGGAAATGCGAGACGCAGGAGTACTGGAACCAGATATTTGGCTTGAGCTACAAACACTGCAGCCAACGAAGGCCACACTCGTAGACGTAGACGACACGTTGGGCGTTGGTCGGTATGTTGCTTACTGGGAGGTAGAGCAGTGAACAAGGAGATCGGACACCAACCAGTAGCAATCGTCGGCCCGACGGCTTCAGGTAAGTCCTCGCTGAGTCTCGCGCTTGCGCACGAACTCGATGGTGAGATTGTCAACGTTGACTCGATGCAGCTTTACCGCGGGATGGATATCGGCACTGCCAAATTACCTCTCGCGGAGCGACAAGGAATACCGCACCACCTGCTTGATATCTGGGAAGTTACGAAGACCGCCAGTGTTGCAGAATATCAGCAACGAGCGGTGGAGACCGTTGAGGAGATCTCCAATCGAGGAAAGCTGCCGATTCTCGTTGGTGGGTCCATGCTGTACATGCAGTCACTTGTCGACGCTTGGCAGTTCCCGCCAACCGACCCCGAAGTCCGCGGGCGCTACGAGTCTCTGTTGAAGGAAATCGGAATAGATCGCCTTCATGCGCAGCTAGCTGCAGTTGACCCTGTGGCGGCGTCGATAATTGAAGACCGTGACCCCCGGCGCACAGTGCGTGCACTCGAAGTCATTGAGCTTACTGGTAAGCCTTTTCAGGCATCTCAACCCCCCAAAAACGCCCCTACACGCTGGGGTACGCGCATGATTGGGTTGGAGACAACCCCAGAGTGGCTCAACCCGCGGATTGCGCAGCGTACTGATGCGATGTTCGAGCAGGGGCTCATCGATGAGATTCATCGGTTGGTGGGCCAGGGATTAGCGAAGGATTCGACTGCTGGCAGAGCTATCGGATACGCCCAAGGGCTTGGAGTTATCGACGGCCACCTCACCATCGACGAAGCCTGCGAGGACACCAAGCTGCGAACGCGGCGCTATGTGCGGCGTCAGAAATCCTGGTTTAGGCGCGACAAACGAATCACTTGGATTGACGCGGCGAACTATGACGTTGCGGAACTAGTAGCACAGCTTGGTTGATTACGACGGACCAATTTCTCGAGCAGCGTTACGGGCAGCGACCCAGGCGTCCTCAAGCTCGAGGGCGCGCTCGTCCGCAATTCGAATGAGTTTTTCAAGGTGGACGCGTTCCAAGTCCGGTGACTGCAAGTAGGTGTCAACGCGCGCGAGAAAGCGCTGTGCCGCACTGTACTTGAGATGAAATTCGCTGATTTCGGGCACAGAAAGATCGGTGTTCGCAAGCGCGGGAAAATGAAGCGTTCGGTCGGCCAACGCCTGCGTCGAGCTGCCATGTTGCAAGTTATCAAACGCTTCAACGATGTCGCGGATGTCATCGCACGCAATCAGAAGCGATGAGCGAAGCGACTCTACTTCCGGGTTAGGAATAAAACGCCTGCGGGTCAAAAGCGCCGTGACACCAATCAGCCCGGCGATGATGGCGCCAGGAGTCTTGAGGAGCAGCACAAGCAGCACCATGACGGCGAAGATCAGGGCGCCCCACAGTGCTATGGAAAGATCACGACGTGCTGGATCCATGAGTAGTGCCTAGTTTCTAGCAGCCGCCACCGCAACCGCAGGAGCCACCACAACCACCACATCCGCCACCTGTAGGCACCGGGATGGTACCGACCATGACGGCGTTGCCGGCGATGACTTGGTCGCGTTGGGGGAGATCGCCATCAGGTAGGCAAACGTCGAATGGAAACGCGCCGTCGACTGAAACATGAATGAAGCGGTCACCCGTCAACTCCGACGTGCGGTATTCAGCTTCGAGCACGCGTGCGGAAAAAGTGGCTTTTGCATCGGGGGAGGAGGCTGCGCCAGTTGCAATCGCTTCGGCTCCTGCAGAAGCGACTGTGCCAACCGTGCTACCAGGGTGCTCCTCAAGATAAGCAGAGGTGGATTCGTACGTGCTCACATCGAGTGCAAGGGCGGTCACGCTGAGCTCTTGCCACTGGATTGTGGGCTCATCGACGATCAATGGCTCCTGCGCCAGGTTTAGCGTCAGAGATCCGATTGGATTCCCATGTGGATCCACAACCTCAGCAAGCGCAACCACATCGGTTGCCGGGGTGATGTGCGCATTTGTGCGTGTGATGCCTTCAAAGCCAGCAAAGGTGGCGAAAGGCTCAACTGCCAAGATATTCAGCTGGGCACCAGAGCGGTCCTGGTATTGGACCATTTGGCCGCCGCGTACCTCACCGATAACACCCAGGCGACCGGATGCGATTGCAGCTTCTACCGCGTCTTGCCACTTAGGAAAGTTCAGGCCGATCGCGGCCAGATCCTTGTTTTCAGTCAGAGGTTGTTGGTTCATAAGTGTGAAGCCTAGTCGAACGCGCCCTGAGGTGAAGAAATGTGGTGGAAGAAAAATGGGTGGGCTACCGTTGAGCAAGGAAGAAAGCGAAAAAAGTTACGTATACCCACTATTTTTGAAAGCTTGCATGAATTCGAAATCAACCACTCCTGATTCGCATGAGGCGTTGCTGGATGAAGCGTTTCGCCATAACGCACGAACGCGCAACGAAACCGCGGGAACAGACCTATCGACGCCAACACAGGGCGCACTCGACCTAGAGGAACGAAACTCGTTTCGTCGCGTAAACACCACGACAGAGCTGCGCAACGAAGACCGGGAAGACATCTACGAAGTCGAGTACCGTAAACTGCGGCTCGAGCGAGTCATCCTTGTTGGAGCATGGACTGAAGGTTCCACTGCCGAAATGGAAGCAAACATGCGGGAATTGGCAGCACTGACCGAAACCGCAGGCGCTGAAGTTATTGACATGCTCTATCAAAAACGAGATAAGCCGGATCCAGGGACATACATTGGTTCCGGAAAGGTGAAAGAGCTGCGCGAGATTGTCGACGCCAGTGGCGTGGACACCGTCGTATTCGATGGTGAGCTATCCCCTGGTCAAATGGTGGCGCTAGAGGAAGCCCTCAACTCTAAAGTGATCGACCGAACGATGCTCATTCTGGATATCTTTGCGCAACACGCAAAGAGCAAGGAGGGCAAAGCACAAGTTAGCCTCGCGCAGATGGAGTATCTCTACACCCGTACCCGTGGTTGGGGCGGCAACCTTTCGCGCCAGGCCGGTGGTCGTGCGGGTTCGAATGGCGGCGTTGGTTTGCGCGGTCCCGGTGAAACCAGAATTGAGGCAGACCGGCGAAGGTTGCGCTCAGAGATGGCAAAGCTGCGTCATCAATTAGCAGACATGGAGACTGTTCGTCAGATTAAGCGCGCGAAGAGGCAGAGCTCGACGACACCCAAGATTGCGATTGCCGGATACACGAACGCAGGGAAGTCCTCACTCATTAACGCAATGACGGACGCCGGCGTGCTTGTGGAAGACGCATTGTTTGCAACGCTTGACCCCTCCACGAGACGTGCAACGCTGGCCGATGGGCGAAACGTCGTTTTGACGGACACAGTTGGTTTCGTCCGGCACCTGCCAACCCAGTTGGTCGAGGCGTTTAAGTCGACGCTGGAGGAAGTGAGCAAAGCAGACCTTTTGCTACACGTCGTTGATGGAGCAGACGAGTTCCCACTCAAGCAGATTGCTGCCGTGAGCGAGGTGCTGGCAGAGATCACGCGAGATCAAGATTCCGAATTGCCTCCGGAGATTGTGGTCGTCAACAAGATTGACTCCGCTGACCCTGTGGTTTTGGCAGAGTTACGCCACGTGTTTGACGCGACCGGTCGGGAAGCGGTGTTTGTCTCAGCGCTCACGGGTGAGGGTATTGCTGAACTCGAGGGAAAAATCGAGATGTTCCTGAACACGCTCGATGAGCATGTAGTCATGCTGATCCCGTACACCCGAGGAGATGTTGTCTCACTCGTCCATGAACACGGGACGATTCGCTCCGAAGAATATGAAACCGACGGCACCAGGATCGATGTCCGCTTGCCACGAGTTCTGGCGCGTCAGTATGACGAGTTTGTCCAGCAGGTCTACTAGAGACTGCTGGAGTGGTGAGTTAACGCCAGTAGGCGTCGATCTCCTTGTAGAACTCCACATCGCCGAGGCCGGATGCTGCGGCTTCGTCGAGTAATATGCACACATCGTTGTGCATTTGCAGCGATGAGGCAGGGCAGAAAGAGCTCAAGGGCCCTTCGATCATTGCTTGGACAGCCTCGGCCTTCGCTGCACCGGTAGCGATGAGGAGGATCTTCTTCGCTTCCAGGATGGTGCCGATGCCCTGCGTCATTGCCTGGCGAGGCACCTCATCTTTTGAATCGAAGAAGCGTGCGTTGTCAGCAATGGTCCGCGGGCGTAGATCAATCAGTCGGGTCCGGGAACTCAGCGAGCTGGTCGGCTCGTTGAAAGCGATATGGCCGTTCGCGCCGATGCCGAGCAGCTGAATGTCGACACCACCGGCGTCTTTCATCATGGACTCATACGTCGCAGCCTCCTGCTCCGGATCGGCCGCTGAGCTGCTAAGCGAGTGCACGGCCGCGTCATCGATATCGATTGATGCCGTCAGCTCGCGTCGGATTGTGGACCAGTATGACTGCTCGTGGTGTTGATCGATTCCGTAGTACTCGTCGAGCAAGAATGCGTCACAGTCGGCGAAGCTGAGGCCTTCCTCGCGGTGCTTTCGGATCAGTGCCTGATACGTTGGACTCGGTGTCGAGCCAGTAGCAAGACCAAGCGTTGCACCTTGCTTGACGAATGGTTCAATCATGTTTGCAGCGAAATCGCCAATTTCGTCTGCCGTGCGGCGAATGAAAATCTCCATGCGTATTACGCTACTTTGCCCAATTCGCTTTCGGCAATTATCTAGCGACATAATATGAGCCTGTGAGTAAAACTATTGGATGGACCTTGCATGGCGACGGGCGCCGCGTTCTGCCCGGCGCGGTGGTCGCCCCTGATGAACGCCTTTCTTGGCCTCGAACAATTGGCATCGGCATGCAGCATGTCGTAGCAATGTTCGGAGCTACACTTCTCGTTCCCACGTTGACGGGATTCCCTGTAAACACAACGCTGCTGTTTTCAGGACTGGGAACCATCATCTTTTTGCTGATTACCCGTAATAAACTGCCCAGCTACCTCGGCTCGTCATTCGCTTTCATCGCGCCGCTGTCTGCGTCGTCCCAGTACGGAATCGGCTCTCAGCTGGGCGGGGTACTCATCACGGGTCTGACGTTGATTGCAGTTGGCTTTATTGTTCAACTTGCAGGCAAGAAAGTTATCGACGCCGTCATGCCTCCCACGGTCACTGGTGCCATCGTCGCGCTGATCGGTTTCAATCTTGCGCCGACTGCAGTTTCTAATGTGCAAACTCAGCCCGGGGTCGCGTTTGTCACGCTCGGCACGATTGCTCTGCTGACTGTCGCTGCGAGGGGAATGTTGTCTCGTCTGAGCATTCTGATCGGCGTCATCGTCGGCTGGGTGTTTGCGGCGCTTACTGGCGGGTTATCGGATGACGCACTGGACACGATTGGCGCTAGTCCTTGGATCGGCTTGCCGCAGTTCCATACGCCAGAGTTTCACCTCTCAGCGATTTTGGTGACGCTTCCTGTCATCGTCGTGCTGATCGCGGAGAATATTGGTCATGTCAAGGCAGTTTCTGAGATGACGCAACGCGACCTGGACCCATACCAAGGCAGGGCATTGATCGGTGACGGTATCGCGACGACATTGGCTGGTGGCTTTGGCGGCTCTGGTACAACGACTTATGCGGAGAACATCGGCGTGATGGCTGCTACCAAGGTTTACTCGACGGCTGCGTACTGGGTCGCATCGTGCTTCGCGATCGTTTTGGCGTTCATCCCGAAGTTCGGTGCAGTTATCTTCACAATTCCGGCCGGTGTGCTGGGCGGAGCGTGCCTGGTTCTTTACGGCCTGATTGGAATGCTTGGTGTACGTATTTGGCAGGATAACAAGGTAGATTTCACGAACCCGGTGAACCTAACAGTTGCGGCTGTGGCACTCATTGTTGGTATCGGCAACCTGTCGTTCACTGTCGGTCAGGTGACGCTTGAGGGCATCGCCCTGGGGTCGGTCGGCATCATCGTGTTCTATCCTCTGTTGAAGTGGATTTACAACACAGTGGGTGAGGGTCAGTTCAACGCTGCATCTCGAAAATAGCTTGAACAAGCAAAAGCCCGAGCGCTCAGATGTAGCGCTCGGGCTTTTGTTGAGGAATTTACTCTTCGTCGAGGTTCTTCTCGATCAATGCGGCAATCTTTTCAACTGCCTCACTGTTGTCAGAGGTAACGGTGACCTCGTCACCGAACTCGGCGCCCATTGCCATGATCATCAACGAGGAAGCAGCATCCGTCTCTTCCTCGTCCTCGTCACCGACAAGGGTCAGGATGACCTCGTCATCGTATTCACCGGCGGCGTCAGAAATAATGGTTGCTGGACGTGCGTGCAGTCCAACGGTGGATCCGACTTTAACTGTCTTTGAAGCCATGTGCTTCATCCTTTCTGCTTTGAAAGTATCTATCGAGTTTCTGTATTCAGTTTAGGGGCCTGTGTCCTTAGTTCGCCACCGCTGCAGGTTCTGCTTGGGCAGCGACCTTCTGAATCTCCTCGTTTGGCCAGAACTGCTTAGCGACGATGACCGCTACAGTTGCGACCGCCACGCCTGCAATGAGCGCGACGAACAGTCCCCACCAAGGCTCGTAGGCAAAGAGCACGAAGAGACCACCGTGTGGAGCCTGTACACCAACATTGAGTGCCATGCTGACCGCGCCAGCAGTGGCGCCACCGAGCATCATCGAAGGGATAACGCGGAACGGGTCAGCTGCCGCAAACGGGATTGCGCCCTCGCTGACAAACGACAGTCCGAGGAGCCATGCGGATTTGCCGTTCTCTTGCTCCGCCGGGGTAAACAATCCCTTGCGGAGGAACGTCGCGATTGACAGTGCGATTGGGGGAACCATGCCGGCAATCATTACAGCCGCCATAATTTGGAAGCTTGCCTCCGTTCCCGCAGACAGACCAGCGGTTCCGAAGAGGTACGCCGCCTTGTTGACTGGGCCACCAAGGTCAAAGCACATCATGAGCCCGATGATGACGCCGAGCAGGATCGCAGAGGATCCGCTCATCGACTCAAGCCAGCCCTGCAGTCCCAGCATGAGAGACTCAAGCGGACGCCCCAACAGTAAGAACATGATGAGGCCGATAGCAAGGGAAGTCAGCAGCGGGATGATGACCACTGGCATCAGGGACCCGAGCCAGCGCGGAACCTTCCATGTCTGGATCCAGTATGCGATCAAACCAGCCAGCAGACCTGTGACAAGGCCGCCGATAAAACCTGCGCCAACCATGACGGAGATAGCACCGCCGATAAATCCTGGCGCGATACCTGGACGTCCTGCAAGGCCATACCCGATGTAGCCGGAGAGCGCCGCAACAACGAAGCCCATGCCCATCTGGCCTGTCGCGAACATGACAGCACCGAGATACAGAAGCCAGCCGGAACGGCGGAACGTCATCATTTCACCGTCGACATCGATTGTATGTCCAGGCAGGTGGGTCGGGGAGAAGTTCGTGACGAGGGACTGCCAGCCATTCGCCATGTCGTATCCGCCGAAGAGGAAACCAAGCGCGAGGAGCAGGCCGCCTGCTGCAACGAACGGCACCATGTACGACACACCGGTCATTACAGCTTGCTGGATCTTCTTTGGCCAGCTTTCACCAGAGGAAGCGGAGTCTTCTCGCTGCTCCGATCCCGCCGTGGTGACTCTTGGTGCATTCGGATCGTTTGCAGCGGCAATGGCCTCGTCGATCATCTTGTTTGGCTCGTTGATGCCACGCTTTACTGGACTATCAACGACCGGCTTGCCTGCAAAACGTGCTTTGTTACGCACAGCAACATCATGGGCGAAGATTACGGCGTCAGCACTGTCGATGTAGGCCTGATCCAGAGGATCGCCGCCGGAAGAACCTTGCGGCTCCACCTGAAACTCGACATCATCGCGAGCCTGCGCAGCTTGTGTCAGAGCGTCGGCTGCCATGTATGTGTGGGCAATGCCGGTCGCGCACGATGTAACAGCTGCAATCCTAAACTTTTTCACGCCATCGGTCTTGCCCGTCGCAGCGGGAGTAGGTGCTGCGGCAGTTTTCTTCTTAGGAGCAGCGTTGACGACGTCCAGCACCGCGTTGACGACCGTTTGCTCATCCTTTGCCTCGCGGAGCTGAATTACGAAGTCGCCGCGTACCAAGGCACGTGCGAGCTTGGAAAGGATCTTCAAATGCGCCTTACCGCCGCCTTCAGGAGCAGCGATCAAAAATACAAGCTCTGCGTCTCCATCTGGCCCCGAGAAGTCAACGGGCCGCTGTAACCTGGCAAAAACCAACGTTGGGGTTTCGACTGCTTCGGTGCGGCAGTGGGGGATTGCAACACGGCCATTCACACCGGTGCCAGCTTTCTGCTCACGGGCGTAAGCTGCGTCGGCTAGCTTCAAGCTGTCGCTTGCTCGGCCTGCGTCCTGGGCTTGCTGCGCGAGGTGTTCGATGACCTCTCTTGGCGTCGACCCGTAGTCCACATCGAGACTAACGAGTTGTGGAGTGATGATGTTGTCACTCATGGTGGACTCCTGTTCTCTTAAATTATGAATCGATTTCTACGACTTGGGTTTGTTCCAAGTTGATGTCGTCAGGGCTTGGAATCCCGGTACCTGGTAGGCCTGCTGCAGCAGAGCCATAGGCGACCGCGGTTTGGAGGCACTGGTCCAACGGCAGGCGTTGAGTGCGAGCCATAACATATCCAGCAAGTGAGCTGTCGCCTGCTCCAACGGTAGATTTCACAACAGTCGGTGGGGGCGTTGCTGCCCAGGCAGAGTCTGCGGTGACCAGGCAAGCACCTGCGCCACCGAGGGTGACGAGAATTTCTTTAGCCCCTCGCTGAATCAAGCGTTTCGCTGCCTGAACAACCTCGGAGTAGTCTCCGGCTGAAGCGCTAGTCTCTAGTACATGCCCATCGGCTCCCACCAATTGTGCTAATTCAAAAGCGTTGGGTTTCAGGATATCGGGGGCTGCAGATTCAAGCTGATCTCCCAGCTTTACCAGGGGTTCGTCTGATGTGTCGACGGCCACCAGTACATCTTCGGCGAGCCTCAATCGGATTTCTCGGGTCAACGTTGCGTAGAGATCCGCCGGGGCTCCACTTGGCAGCGACCCTGCCATGACGACGGCCTTACATTCGCTGCTATGCGAATCAAGCGCGTCGAGGAACCCCTGCTGGACATCAATGGTGTATTGAGGGCCGGGCTCATTGATTTTGGTAGTCGTACCGTCGGATTCAGTAATCGCAGTATTGGTACGGATAGTGCCCTCAACCGGGATGAAAACAAAAGGAAAACCGAGTCGGTTAGCAGTGAACTTGAAAGGGTCGCTTTCCCCGCAGGGAACTACAGCGAGTGCCGCTCTTCCAGCCTTCGCTACGGCGTGGGCCACGTTGACGCCTTTTCCGCCAGCTTCTCGCGTAGCGGTAATGGCACGGGCGACTTCGCCGCGACGCAACGTTGCTACAGAAAGCGTTGCATCTGTACTTGGATTCGGAGTGAACGTCAGAATCATGTGGCGCATCCTTAGAGTAATTGGTGCTCTGTGGGGTAGCGCCTACCGAAAGTCTGTTGTGCAGCTGCAGTATCGAAAAGCGCTACTAAAGCCATAATGCCCGATTGTGTCCGTTAATGCAATAGATCGGACGCAATCGGGCATTTGGTTCCTTTTGTTTCACTCTTCGGCAAGGACGACCTTGATTCCACGCTCCCGCAATTCGCTGACAAAGCTCTCTGGTGCGTCTGTGTCGGTAACAACGACGTCAATTGCGTCTAGCGGCGCAAAGCTAACTAGATAATCATTGCCGAGCTTCGTGGAGTCGCAGAGCACAACTACCTTGCGTGCATTGGTGACCATTGAAGATTTGACCGCAGCCTCTTGGGCGTCGGCGGTAGAGAGGCCGTGGTCAATAGTCAAGGCATTCGTGCCAATAAAAGCAACATCTGCACGCATAAGCGCGAGAGTGCGTAATGCCGTATCGCCTACAACAGCTTGGGTGATTGCACGGACTGTCCCCCCGAGGAGCTGAACGTCTGTAAGCCCGCAGGATGATAGGTCTAGCGCGATCGGGAGGGAGTTCGTAACTATAGACCAATGCTGTGTTTTTCCTGCTGTGGCAATAAGATCGGCCAGTCCATTGATGGTGGTGCCGGCGTCGAGAAAGATGCCAGCGCCAGGATCCTCTGGGAGAAACTGTGTCGCAGCGCGCGCGATCGCCGATTTGGCGGTCGGTGCCGACCGGAACCGGGCATCAAGAGAAAACTCTGTGGTGAGAAATGATTGGCTAGCGACGGCTCCGCCGTGAACGCGGTGGACAATTCCTTCATTATGGAGAATTGCCAAGTCCCGCCTGATGGTCTCGGCTGTTACATCAAACCGTTCGGCCAGCTCCGTAACATTCACGCGTCCTTCGACTGCGGTAAGTGACGCGATCTGCCTTCTTCTCTCTTCGGCGTACATACAACTCCTCCGTGGGGCAACCACGAATCAGCAGGGTTCAAAAATTAGGTTGCCCCTATTGTTGCAAAACCGTGCGCCCGAATGCTTTTACATGTGTTTGATAGCCCCCGGTTGGGGGCGAAATGGCGAAAAATGGCTACAGGGTCCGGAAAACAGAGACCACTTTGCCCATAATCTCGGCGTCGTTGCCTTGTATCGGAGAAAAGGCATCGTTATGAGGAATGAGCCATACTCCGGAAGAGTCCTTATGAAACTCCTTGACAGTTGCCTCCCCGTCAATTAGCGCTGCTACGAACTCGCCCTCTTCGGCAACATGTTGTGAGCGGATGACTACCCAGTCACCATTGAGAATGCCTGCATCGCGCATTGATTCTCCAACCACCTGAAGCATGAAGAGGTCGCCGCTATCGAGTAGTTCTTCCGGCAGGGGGTAGTAGTGTTCAATGTTTTCCTCTGCCAGGATCGGAGTTCCAGCGGCGATTTGGCCGAGGACAGGGATCATCCGTGCTGGAGAAGTTCCATCAATGTCCGCATCGTTTTTCGGTGTAACCGAACCTCCCATAGATTCTGGCAGGTGGCGGAGGTCTACGGCTCGTGGCTTGTTTGGGTCACGGCGAAGGAACCCTTTCTTTTCGAGCTCCTTCAGCTGGTAGGCGACAGAAGAAGTTGATTGGAGTCCTGCGGCGTCGCCGATCTCTCGAATGCTTGGTGGATAGCCACGTAATACGACGGCGTCGCGAATGACTTGAAGGATTCGCTTTTGTCTGTCTGAAAGTACGCTCATATCGAACTTTTCACTGGTTGTGTTCTTGTGTGCCATGGGTCCTCACATTGAGTCTTGATAGTGTCTTCTGTACAGAATATATCAAAGAGGGCAAATATGTTCGATAGTTGGGGGGTTGTGGGGATGTGATGTGGGATGGTATAAATCGAACATAGAAGTTAAATCGAACAAATACGCTAAAAATGTTTCGCGTGAGATGAGAAACCTTCGAATTCGCGAAATGAGGTAAGGGGCATTTTATGAGCATCATTGACCAGGCGAAAATGATTTCTACTCGTGCTGATATGGCGGGAGCTCCACTTGCACCACGGTCTTCAATGCCAGCTGAAGTGTGGGATTTTGTACCCATGCGGGGTGATCGAGGGGGTAAGCCGTCACGCCACGAGCAGGTTATCAACCAGAACTTTCGTTGCCACTGGGCGGCTGCAGATGCTCCCGAGCCAACCGTTTATTCTTCCGCCGAGCCTCAAGAGCAGCGAGCAAACGTTCTAATGGGAGCCCTTCTTGGGGTAACTATGTTCGTCGCTGTACTTATCTCGGGCGATTTCGGTAATAGCGAGTGGGACTCGGTGTCGCGGGACGATTCGAACGTTGCTCATAGCTATGAAGTCGCTTCTGCAGCGCAACGTTAACCCGCTAATGTAGGGGGGTGATAACTGTTCTCCGAGATAGTGGGGTGTAGATGTACTGTCCGTTTTGTCATCACGAACAATCGCGAGTTACAGATTCTCGTGTTGTAGACGGGGGTTCTGCTATCCGGCGGCGGCGAGAGTGCACCTCGTGCGGGGGCCGATTCACAACGATCGAGAAGGCCGTGCTGACCGTTGTGAAGCGCAATGGAGTAACTGAACCGTTCGACAAGGAAAAGTTGATCGTTGGTGTTCGGCGTGCTTGTCAAGGCAGGAACGTTAGCGACGACGCATTGAAGCGGCTAGCGCAGCAAGTAGAGGAGACGGTTCGGGCCCAAGGAAGTTCTCAAGTTGCGGCAAATGACATTGGACTGGCGGTATTGGAACCGCTTCGCACACTGGACGAGGTTGCGTACCTGAGATTTGCCTCGGTGTACAAGTCTTTTGAAAGCGCCGAAGATTTTCAGTCGGAAATCCGCTTGATGAAACGACGCGAGCGAGAGGGACTGGAATAAAGTCCGAGGCTCACTAGCGAAGTTTATCGACCATTTTTTCAATACGACGCACGCTCACAGGCTTTTGGGTACCAAGGTGTTGTGCAAACAAACTCACTCGCAGCTCCTGAATTCGCCACATCACGTCCTTGTATGCGCGTGTCTTTCTGCGTTGGGCAGGGAGCTGTTCCATTCGTCGCTCTAGGTAAGCCTTAGCATTTGCTACTTCAGCCTGCCGCTCTTCGTCACGTTCCGGTTCCGCTTCTAGATGCTCAAGCCGTATCTGGATTGCCTCTATGTAACGGGGGAGGTGCTGTAGGTGTTGCATGCCATGAACCGTGATAGCGTTCGCGGGCAGCATGAATGCTAGTTGCTCCCGAATATCGTCAATCGCAGGACCAGACCAATTCTTGAGCTCTTGCATCAAATCTGAGTATGCAGCGAGACCTGGCGCGATCGATACAATTGATCGTCGGACAGCTCCCGGAATAGTCGGTTTAATTTTCGCACATAGTGCGTCGAAATCAGCAGGTGACCTCACAGGGCCGCCGGCTTGAATCATCGCGTCGCGGATTGCTGCAACGCGAGCGTCTTCGACAAGGCCGGAAGCCCCGCCATGTGGATACCTATCAACAGCGACACGTTGCTGTAGTGGCAGTCCCTTCGTCATCTGAGTATCGGAAACCTCGATTGCCCGCAGCAGCAACGTGAGCGTTGCCGTCATCATTGATGCATCAGCACTCGCCCGGGTTGGATGCACAGCAACGCGAACGCCTTTGGGAGTCACCTCGAGCGCAGGATAGGCCTCGACTTTGTTGCCATCAATGGTTGTGGTCGTAGTTTCGGGAATATCGCCGAGTGTGTCTTCGGTCCATACAGGAACTTCGGCAGTTTCAGAGTGGCGGCTTGCTTTCGCGACTGAAGAACGAATCTGTGTGGCCCGACGCTTCTTCAAAGCAAGGAGACTCTTGTCGGAGTCGACAATCTTCCCACGTTTATCAATGACTGCAAACGTTATGAGCAAGTGCGGTGGCAGCAGGTGCGTGCGGAAATCATGCCCGCTAATGCCGCTGGCACCCAATTCAGTGAGGGCCTGAGCCAGTGCTTCGGTAACCGACGTGCGTGGATCGAACGTCATACGCTCAAGTGCACGGTCAGCGAAGTCTGGAGCGGGGACGACGCCCTTGCGTAGTGGTTTCGGCAGTGAACGAATGAGTTCAGTCAGCAACTCTTTACGTAGCCCAGGTACAAGCCAGTCAAATCCGACTGATTCAACGCTGGCCAGTAGAGGCAGGGGAATTGCGATGGTAACACCGTCGTAGGCGGTTCCAGGCTCGAATTTGTACGACACATCGAACCGCATCGACCCTTGTGACCATGACATTGGAAAGTCTTCTGCAGAGATAGTCTGGGCAGAATCGTCAACGAGTTTACTTGGATCAAAGTGAAGATATCCGGGATCGAGCTGCTGTTGCTTCTTCCACCAACTGTCAAAATTGTTCGCTGTTGTGACTGAATCCGGCAGTTTCACGTCGTAGAAATCGAATAGAGTGTCTTCGTCAACGACGATGCCCCTACGCCGTAGCTTTTCTTCAACTTCTGCGGCTTCGCTTAGCAACAAGCTGTTGTGTTCGAGAAACTTATGAGTCCTCGTCCAATCGCCGTCAATGAGTGCGTGACGAATAAACATCTCGCGCGCAGCCGTAGGATCAACGCGGTGGTAGGGGATAAGTCGGTCTCGCACGATAGGGATGCCGTACAATAACGATTTTTGATGAACCATTGCGCATGCGCGTTTCCGTGACCAGAACGGTTCTGAATAGACATGTTTCAGGAGTGATCCTGCCGCGTGCTCGATCCATGAGGATTCTACTTTTGCCACGTCTCTGGCCCAAAGCCGCGAGGTTTCTACAAGCTCGCTTGCCATCAAAAACTCTGGTGGGGTCTTGGCCAGCGATGACCCTGGGAAAATCAGGAAACGGGTACCACGAGCACCTTGGTATTCCTTGCTGTTTCCGTCGCGAGCACCGATATTCGAAAGTAAGCCAGTGAGCAATGCTCGATGAATCGAGTCAGCGTCACGTTTCGTTGTCATTGTCATTGCTTTGTCGACGTCCCAGCCCAGTCGACGTTCGACGTCGCGGAGCTGACGAACGAGGTCGTGCCATTCACGAATTCGCATATAGTGCAAATACTCACGCTTCATGCGCTTTCTGAACTGATTGCCTGAAAGCTCTTCACGGAGACCTCCGACGTAATCCCAGAGCTTGAGCGCTGAAAGAAAGTCGGATGTCTTGTCTTTGAAGCGTGCATGGGCTTGGTCTGCTTGTGCCTGAAATTCCAGGGGGCGTTCGCGCACGTCTTGAATCGACATATGGGCGACAACTGCGGTGACATCCTCCAACACCCGGTAGCGTTCGGCCTCGACGAGCATGCGAGCCATCTTGGGGTCGACTGGGATTTTCGCAAGCGTATGGCCAATTTTCGTGAGTTTTGGAAGTTCACCCTTTGGTATTGCTTTGATTGCACCGAGCTCGTACAAGAGTGTAAGGCCATCGCGAATAGCTTTGTCGTCTGGGGATTCCACGAATGGAAAGTGCCGCATGTCGCCGAGATTGAGAGAAATCATTTGCAGGATCACACTTGCCAAGTTGGTCCGCAATATTTCAGGGTCAGTAAATTCCGGGCGTGAATTAAAGTTCTCTTCCGAGTACAAGCGGATAGCGATACCGTCAGCAACACGTCCACAACGGCCCGAGCGCTGGTTTGCTGAGGCTTGGGATATCTCCTCAATTGGAAGACGCTGTACTTTAGTCCGCGTTGAATACCGTGAAATGCGAGCGAGGCCAGTGTCCACAACGTAGTGAATTCCCGGCACTGTGAGCGAAGTTTCGGCGATGTTCGTAGAGAGGACGATCCTACGCCCGCTATGTGGGGAGAAGACGCGGTGCTGTTCTGCGTTCGAAAGGCGTCCGAAAAGTGGCGCGACTTCAACATTCTTCCAATGCTGCTTTTCAATTGCTTCCATGCAGTCACGGATGTCACGTTCTGACGCGAAAAAGCAGAGGATGTCACCGTCGCCTTCTGCCATCAACTCCTTGATGGCGTCGATAACACCGTCAATCATGTCAATATCAATTTCACGCTCACCGGCAATTTCGACGAGCGGACGGTAGCGCACCTCAACCGGGTAGGTACGACCTGAAACCTCAATAATCGGGGCGGGGTTGCCTTCTTCGTCACAGAAGTGCTGCGCGAAGCGTTCGACGTCAATGGTGGCGGACGTGATGATGACCTTCAGATCGGGGCGTTTAGGGAGAAGCTCCTTGACGTATCCAAGCAAAAAGTCGATGTTCAGGGAACGCTCGTGCGCCTCATCGATAATGATGGTGTCGTACGCGTTGAGGAACCGATCACGCTGAATCTCCGTAAGAAGAATTCCGTCTGTCATGAGCTTCACTGAGGTAGTGGTGCTGACCTTGTCGTCGAAGCGAATGGCGTAGCCGACCGATTCTCCAATGCTCTGACCTAATTCGTCCGCTATGCGTTCAGCGACAGTTCTAGCAGCGAGACGGCGCGGCTGAGTATGCGCTATACGCCCTCGTCGACCGCGGCCGAGCTCGAGCAGCATCTTAGGAATCTGGGTGGTCTTGCCGGATCCAGTTTCACCAGCAATAACAGTCACTTGGTGGTTCGCGACAGCTTCTAAGATGTCATTCTTGCGCTGAGAAACCGGGAGTGCATCTGGGTACTCGATGTTCGGAATGAGTTCATCCCGCGCCCGAACGACGTGCAAGCTTCGGGCAATTGCCTCTTCAACTTTGTTAAGTTCCTTGCCGTTCTTGGCCTGTCGAATGCGACGGCGAAGACGTCGGACGTCGCGTAGTTCCACGTTGTCTAGTTGGCGGAAGAGTTCTTTCTTAGGTGTTTGTTCCTGGTCCTTCATAACTAGCGTCCCAGTTTAGCGGGACAGAATCGCATCACTGGTTTTCGCTACCTCTTTGTACGCCTTTCTACACAACGCTCCAAGTTCCTCAAACTCATGGATGCGGGAAGAAGAAGAGCGGTAGGCCAGTCCAATTGTACGCTTCGCGTCGACACTCTTCTGGAAGGTAGAAAGCCCCAAACCAGGACGTGTGCACTCAGCTGCAATAGCTGACTTGGGAACGAGGGTTGATCCAAGGCCAGCCACAACCAGCTGCATGATGGTAGTCAGTGACGCAGCCCGTGTATCTGATTGGCTTGAATTTGAGGGTGTAGTTTGAACGTTCTTGCAAAGGTCAACTATTTGGTCGCGCAGGCAGTGGCCGTCGTCGAGAAGAAGCAAATCGAGTTCTTCCAGGACATCGAGAGTAAGGTTTTGGAGCCCAGACAACTTGTGTTTCTCATTTGTTACGACGATGAAGTCTTCGTCATAGAGTTCCAATTCACTGACTCCAGGCGCGTGTGTAGGCAGGGCTAGCAGCGCCACATCGACGTTTCCGTCGCGCAGTTTAGCGAGTAGGTGCTTGCCCTTCCGAAACGCTCAAGCACGGTGACCGCATTAAGGCGTACGTAGTTGGCGTCAATAAGTCTGACCGTCGTGTGCAGGTAAGTTTGTCGCGCACGCACCCTGAGCTCGTGCGCGGGCTGTTCGCGCTTGAGGTCCCGGAAATCGCAGATGGCACCGTTGAGATCGTGGGCATTGCCCGTGAGGCGGGGCACCGCTCCAAGATCGCTGTACGGGCGACGGTGAAGGGTGTCAACGCGAAAGGCGCATGCATCGGCCCGCGCGGTTCGCGTGTCTCAAACGTGATGAAGGAGCTCGGCGGGGAAAAGATCGACATCATCGATTGGGCAGAGGATCCGGCTACGTATGTTGGTAACTCACTGGCGCCATCGAAGGTTGTCAAGGTCGAGGTCGTCGACCCAGTGGCGCAAGTAGCGCGCGTTACCGTGCCTGACTACCAGCTGTCACTTGCGATTGGCAAGGAGGGGCAGAACGCACGTCTGGCTGCTCGCCTTACCGGTTGGAAGATTGACATCCACTCCGACGCAGCCGCAGATTAACGACGCCAGATCCTGGCCTCTGTGTTGGGAATTCGCACAACGCTTATAAAAACTTGGCAAAGTGGCGTAGGCTGGTCCGTGGCTAATTTTCCCATCGTGGTGTTGGCCACGCGATAGCCGTTCAGCAATGTCGAGTATGTGGAAGAAGGGTGTGGATGACTTCAGCGAGCGAACGCTCAATCCGTCGTCGCACCTGTATAGCCACAGGCCGGAAACTTCCAGATAGGGAATTGCTCCGGGTTGTTGCTGACGGTACTGTTCCAGGTGTTGTTCTTGTAGATCCGACCCGATCATTACCAGGGCGGGGAGCGTGGATAACCCCTACATGGGATGCATTAAAGCTGGCGGAAGAGCGTAGAGCTTTCTCTCGCGCCCTCCGTCTGTCCGCTCCGGCGGACGTAGGTCATGTACACAAGTACCTCGCTGAAAAGGCGAAAGACCCAACAGAAGTAAGGAAGACCGAACACTGATGAGAACGCAACAATGAAGCAGCATCAGCGATGAAAGTCATAATCAACGTCTAGAGGCCGGTCGCCGTTTCCGGTGCCGCCCTCTAGCCCAACTAAGAGGAGACACGTGCCCGGAAAGCTACGCGTACACGAGCTCGCAAAACGACTCGGCGTAACAAGCAAGGAACTACTCGCCACTCTGAAGGAAGAGGGCGAATTCGTAAAGACAGCTTCCTCCACCATTGAGCCTCCCGTCGTCAAGAAAATGACGGCACTGTACGAGCAAAAGAATGGTGGCGGAGAAGAAGCATCCGCGAAGGATAAGGATGCAGCGAAGCCCGCTGGTAAGGCGTCGAAGCCTGTCGCAGCAAAGCCAGCAGCACCAAAGCCAAGTGCTGCAAAACCTGCAGCACCAAAGCCCGGCGCTGCCACACCAGCCGCTCCAAAGCCCGGCGCTGCTAAGCCAGCTGCCCCGAAGCCTGCAGCAGCAAAGCCTGCGGCACCAAAGCCAAGTGCTGCAAAACCTGCAGCACCAAAGCCTGCCGCAGCGAAACCTGCAGCACCAAAGCCGTCGGGTATGCCGCGGCCGATGCCGAAGCCGGGTGGCCGCCCACGGGTAGCCAACAATCCATTTTCTTCCAACACTGGTGGGGCACGACCAGCTCCACGTCCGGGTGGTCGCGGTGCACAGGGTGGCCGTGGTGGTCAGCCTGGTCGCGGTGGCCAAGGTGGCCCACGCCCAGGGCAGAACCAGGGCCAGGGTCGCGGGACTGGCGCGCAGCGTCAAGGTAGCCGTCGTCCGTCCCCAGCAGATATGGCAGCGGCACCGTCGCCAACCCAAATGCCACGCAAGGCGGCTGGGTCGGACAACCGTGGTGGTCGTGGGCACGGCCGCGGCCGTGGTGGACACGGCCCGGGTGGCCCACAGGGCGGCGGTTTCCGCGGTCGCGGTGGACGTCGTGGCGGAACCGCTGGTGCATTCGGCCGTCCAGGTGGCGCACCAGGGCGTCGTCGTAAGTCGAAGGGCCAGAAGAGGGCCGAGTACGAAGAGATGCACGCACCAAACGTCATCGGTGGCGTACGCCTTCCCGATGGCGGTGGCAAGACTGTGCGTCTGCGTCAGGGCGCGACCTTGGCTGACTTCGCTGACAAGATCGGTACCGAAGCATCGAACCTGGTGCAGGCGCTGTTCAACCTTGGTGAAATGGTAACGGCAACGCAGTCGGTTCCTGAGGAGACGCTGCAGCTACTCGGCGCCGAAATTAACTACGAGGTTAAGATCGTCTCTCCTGAGGACGAGGACCGCGAACTTCTCGAGTCCTTCGACCTCCAGTTCGGTGAGGATGAAGGCACCGAAGAGGACCTTGAACAGCGCCCACCAGTGGTGTCTGTCATGGGTCACGTGGACCACGGTAAGACCCGCTTGCTAGATACAATTCGTCGCGCCAACGTTGGGCGCGGCGAGGCCGGCGGTATTACCCAGGGCATCGGTGCGTACCAGACCACCGTTGAGCTGGAGGGCGTTGAGCGTAAGATCACCTTCCTCGATACCCCAGGTCACGAGGCGTTCACGGCAATGCGTGCCCGCGGTGCGAAGTCGACCGACCTCGCTATCCTCGTTGTCGCTGCTGACGACGGCGTGATGCCACAGACGGTTGAGGCTATCAACCACGCCAAGGCTGCAGACCTGCCTATCGTGGTTGCAGTCAACAAGGTGGATAAGCCGGAGGCTTCGCCGGAGAAGATCCGTGGTCAGCTGACCGAATACGGACTGGTTCCGGAGGAGTACGGCGGTGACACCATGTTCATCGACATCTCCGCGAAGCAGGGCACCGGCATCGACGAACTGCTCGAGGCAGTCTTGCTGACCGCCGACGCAGCTCTCGAGCTGCAGGCGAACCCGGACATGGATGCACAGGGCGTGGCTATCGAGTCGCACCTCGACCGTGGCCGTGGCCCAGTCTCCACCGTTATCGTGCAGCGCGGTACGTTGCGCGTCGGCGACTCCATCGTTGTGGGCGGCAACTTCGGCCGTGTCCGCCGAATGGTCGACGAGTGGGGCAACGACGTTGAAGAGGCTGGCCCGTCCCGCCCGGTACAGGTACAAGGCCTCAATGGCGTTCCTGGTCCAGGCGACAACCTCCTGGTAGTCGAGGACGACCGTGTTGCCCGCCAGATCGCTGCGCAGCGCGACGCCCGTCATCGCGCTGCTATGCAGGCGCGCAACAAGAAGCGCGTCTCCCTGGAGAACCTGGATCAGGCGCTCAAGGAGACCAGCCAGCTCAACCTCATCCTCAAGGGCGACAACGCCGGTTCGGTGGAAGCTCTGGAGGAGGCGCTGCTCAAGATCGAGGTCGACGACGAAGTCGAGGTAAACATCATCGACCGTGGCGTCGGTGCTGTTACCCAGACCAACGTCGTGCTCGCGGCCGCTTCCGACGCTGTCATCGTGGCATTCAATGTCCGCGCTGAGGGCAAGGCCACGGAAGAAGCCAACAACGAGGGCGTCGAGATTCGTTACTACTCGGTGATCTACAAGGCGATCGAGGAAGTCGAGGCAGCCCTGAAGGGCATGCTGAAGCCGATCTACGAAGAGAAGGACCTGGGCAAGGCCGAGATCCGTCAGATCTTCAAGGCATCTTCTGTCGGCCTCATCGCAGGCTGCATGGTTACCGAAGGCAAGGTCAAGCGTGGAGCGAAGATTCGCCTCGTGCGCGACGGCAACGTTGTTACCTCGGACGCGACCATCGACTCGCTGCGACGCGAGAAGGACGACGCAACAGAGGTTGCAAAGGGCTACGAATGCGGCATGGTGCTGTCCTACCCGGACATCCAGGTCGACGACATCATCGAGACATACGAGATGGTGGAAGTCCCCCGCGACTAGCCGGTAGAGAGATAACGGCCCTGCTCTTTCGCAAATGCGAAGTGAGCAGGGCCGTTTCTTTTCTTGAAGTAGTGGGCTGCGTCGTAGCAGGGTAGACTGTTCGGAGGTTTAGTGCCAATGAAGTAAAGGAGACGAAATGTCAGAGAACCCTCGCGCGCAGCGCCTGGCGAAGCAGATCCAAATGATCGTCGCTTCGGCGATAGAGCGTGAAGTGAAAGACCGTCGCCTCGAATTGGTGACTATTACGGACGTCCGGATGACCGGCGACCTACATGATGCGACTGTCTACTACACGGTCCGCGGAAAGAATATCGACGACGAGCCGGATTACGATCAGGCTGCAGAGGCGCTGCACCGTCACCGAGGACAGATCCGCAAGATCGTTGGCGACCAGTTGAGCGTCCGCTTTACTCCTACGATTGAGTTCAAGCTTGATACGGTGCCGGAGTCCTCGGCGCGGATGGAAGAGCTGCTGGAGAAAGCTCGTCGTCGCGATGAGGAGCTGGCGCGACTGCGAGAGAACGCCCAGCCAGCAGGTGAGGAAAACCCGTATAAGACGATTGAAGAGTAGGCACTATGGCTTTGTTATTTCCCCAAGCAGAGGCTGAATTTAGCAAAGTTGCTGGTGCCATTAAGAGCGCGTCGAATGTTGCGGTGCTGGCCCATATCAAGCCCGATGCTGATGCGATTGGATCGGCGTGCGCTCTTGTTCGAGGATTGCGGCAGATCGGAATTGAAGCCAGTGCTTACATCGGCCAGCCATTCCCGCACGCAAATAACCTGCGCTCTATTCCGGGGGTTGATGAGGTCATCTATGGGGAAGCGTTACCAACGGATGGGCTGATCGTCACGGTTGATTGTGCCTCGGTAGACCGAACGGGATGCTACCAATCTGAGCTTGTGGCGCAGCAAGAGCGGGTGATCGTGCTTGACCATCACCGTTCGAATGACGGGTTCGGAGCGCGGAACCTCATTATCGATTCTGAATCGACGACGACTATCATCCGGGAGCTGTTTACGTACCTCGGCGTCGAGTTAGACGCTGAACTAGCCTATTGCCTGTATTCCGGGCTTGTCACCGACACAGGTAACTTCCGTTGGGGTTCCCCGAGAATGCATACGCTTGCTGGAGAGTTGTTGGAATTCGGGCTCAATCCAAGGAACATATCCCTGCAGCTTTCGGACGAGATGACGGCCGATGACCTACGTTTGATGGGTAGTGCATTAGCAAGCTTGGAATCACGTCAAGTCGATGATCTCACAGTTTCGTTCATGTGTATTGATGAAGCTGCGATGCAAGCGATGAGCCAAACTGCCGTTGAAGCCGTAATTGATTACGCGCGTGTCCTCGTTGGCAGTGACGTCGGGGTTGTACTCAAGCAGTTCCACTCGGAGCGGTGGGGGATTTCCTTGCGCTCGACAAAGGTAGATGTCTCCGTCGTTGCAAGTGCGCTCGGCGGGGGTGGTCACCGCCCAGCTGCGGGGTACTCGGCGCAAGGAACGAAAGAACAGGTACAAGATCGGCTTCTCGCTGCATTGCATGACGCTTACGTTGCGGAGTAAGGATGCTCCTGTATGACGAATACACATGGTGTGCGGGCGCGTGACATTTTTGCCTTGGCGCTACCGGCCCTCGGCGTGCTTGCGGCGAATCCTCTGTATTTGCTGCTGGATACTGCTGTGGTTGGAAGGCTGGGCACGGTTGAGCTTGCGGCGCTCGCTGCTGGTACTGCGGTGCAATCTACGGTGACCACGCAGCTGACGTTTCTTTCCTACGGCACTACCGCGCGTAGCTCGCGTCTTTACGGCGCAGGTCGGCGTGCTGATGCGGTCGCGGAAGGCGTCCAGGCTTCGTGGGTGGCAATACTCGTGGGCCTCGGATTGGCGTCGATTATTTGGCTGTTCGCCGAACCCATCGCGTTTGCGTTGACTCAGAATGCGGAAACGTCTGCTGACGCGGCGCAGTGGATGCATGTCGCGGCGGTCGCTATTCCGCTGACGCTGCTGATTATGGCAGGTAATGGTTGGATGCGAGGAGTGCAAAACACCAGGCTACCGTTTGTGTTGACGCTGTGCGGTCTTGTACCCGGGGCGGTTCTATTGCCTTTGCTTGTTGACCACTTTGGGCTGGTGGGCTCTGCTGTGGCCAACGTAATAGGAATGGGAATTACCGCTTCACTATTCGTTGGGGCGCTTGTAAAGGAACATCGAGGAGAGGGCGCTGTTTGGCGCCCACAGTGGAATGTCATTGCCCATCAGTTGGTGCTTGGACGTGACTTGATTTTGCGCTCCGCCTCCTTTCAGATTTCGTTGCTCGCCGCTACTGCAGTCGCTGGTCGTTTTGGTGTCTTCGCATTGGCCGCGCACCAGGTGTTGCTGCAGTTGTGGAACTTCCTGAGCCTCGTGCTGGACTCGCTCGCAATTGCAGCTCAGACGCTTACAGGGGCTGCACTTGGGCAGGGAAACGTGGAGCGCGCAAGAGGGACAGGTGCAGCTGTTACGCGCTACGCTACGGTGTTTGCGGTTGTGCTCGCTGCGGTTTTTCTTGTGTTCGATGGGCCAATCCAGTCGATTTTTACGCATGATCCTGGCATGGCAGACGCGCTGGCTGTCCCTTGGCGGTGGTTGGTGGCGATGATCGTTGTGGGGGGTGCGGTGTTTGCGCTCGACGGGGTGCTGCTTGGAGCGAGTGACGCTGTCTTCCTGCGCAACCTTTCGATTGGCGCAATGCTCGGTGGATTTTTGCCTTTGACGTTGTTGTCCATGTGGCTGGGGTGGGGTCTCGCGGGTGTGTGGGCCGGCTATTTTGTCTCAGTCGTGTTGCGTCTGGTGGGAGTGCTGTGGCGGTTCCGTTCGATGAAGTGGGCGCGCACCGGGGTAGAGGAGTGAGTACGTCATGCTAGGTCCGACACTGTGGGCGGTCAGCGACCTGCATGCTGCAGTAAAGACGAATCAGGCCAAGATCGACCTCATTCAACCGCGGCATGAGGGGGATTGGCTGATTGTCGCGGGTGATGTTGCAGAGAAATTTGAGCTGATAGTCAACGTGATGGGTGTACTTGCTCAACGGTTTGAGAAAGTCATCTGGGCCCCTGGAAACCACGAGCTGTTCTCTAGCGAGCGATCACGCTACAGAGGCCGTGATAAGTACGTTGCGCTAGTCCAGGCAATGCGAGAACTCGGCGTTGTAACGCCTGAGGACCCGTACCCGGTATTCCACGGCATTACGGTGGCGCCACTGTTTACTCTGTACGACTACTCGTTTCGCCCTCAGCATTTAAGTGTCGACGCCGCGCTGAAGAAAGCTCGCGACAACAACATTCTGATGACGGACGAGTTTGCTATCCGCCCATTTGTAGATACTCGTGCGTGGTGCTGGGAGCGCTTGGCGTACACAACGAAGCGCCTTTCTCGCGTGCACGGTAAGACGATCTTGGTCAACCACTGGCCACTGGTAAAGGAGCCAACGCACCGCCTGTTCTACGGGGACATTGCCATGTGGTGCGGGACCCGGCACACGCGCAGTTGGCCTAAGCGGTTCCACGCACAGGCCGTAGTCTACGGACACCTTCATATCCCGGGGACCGTACATGTAGACGGCATTCCGCATATTGAAGTGTCGTTGGGGTACCCCAGGGAGTGGCAGCGCTGGCCAGAGGAACATCGTTGGCCGTACCCAGTCTGGGAGGTGAACCGCTAGTGCGCGATCTGTCATTATTCCCTCCCTCTGCGCGGTTCGTCTCTCTTCGAACCGATGACGGCCATAATCTCCGCAATTACGATAACCTCGACGAGCAGGAGAAACGCGTTGTCCGCGGAGCCGTCGATATCCGGAAAGGGGAGTTCGGCGATGCCCGTTGGTGTGCGCACCGCGCCCTCGACGAACTAGGGGTCGAAGGTCCTCACCGCATCATGCGGGGCGAGGCTGGGATGCCGTTGTGGCCCGAGGGCGTGTGCGGCTCCTTGACGCATACGGATGGTTTTCGTGCGGCGGTCGTTGCGCCACTCAACAAGGTGCGCTCTATCGGTATTGATGCTGAGCTGGCTGAGCCGCTTCCGGAAGGCGTATTGCCCCAAATCGCGTGCCCAACCGAGCTTGAGATGTTGGACGCACTTCGGGCTGAGGGGTGCTTCTGGGCTGATCGGCTGCTGTTCTGCGCGAAAGAGGCCACATATAAATGTTGGTTCCCGTTGGCGCGAAAGATGTTGGAATTCGATCAGGCGGAAATCTATATCCGGCCGAACGGAACATTTGTTTCGTACATTCTCGAGCGGCCGACGCCCGCTCCGTTCTTTGAGGGGCGCTGGGTGCACCGGGCTGGCTACGTCATCACTTCTGCGTTTCTGTTGTAGCGACAAACGTGAAAAGCGGCGTTAGCGCTGACTACAGCGTGGATGGGCGCGCGACAAACACCGTGGCAAGACGCTTCTTGGATTCTTTCACAAGGGCGACGACGCGGCCGTCGTCACGTTGTGCAGCGTGTACACCCGAAAGTCCGCGAGGTTCGAGCCATTTGCCCATAGCGAGGGCGTCGTATTCATCGTTGGTGACGGGCAGTACCGGCCAACAGGTAGCGCAGGCTTCGTCGAGGGTGAGGCTGAAGCGCGGGTGAGCCTGAATGTCTTCCAGCTCCAATGCGTGCTCGAGGTTAAAAGGCCCGACTGTGGTTCGGCGAAGCGCAGTCAGGTGCCCGCCGGTGTGTAGGGTCTCACCTAGATCGCGTGCGAGCGCGCGAATGTACGTCCCCGAGGAGCAGTGCACACGGACATCGACGTCAATCCAGGTATCGACGCGAGCGATGCCCAAAATGCTGTACTCGTGAATTGTTACTGGTCGGGCTGGGATCTCGACATCGTGTCCTTCGCGGACGAGCTGATGTGCGCGCTTGCCGTCGATTTTGATTGCGGACACGCTTGAGGGGCGCTGCATGATATCGCCGCGGAAGCTGTCGATGGCGTCGATAATGTCGGCGTCAGTGACTGCATCGGTGGGGGAGGTGCTGACGACCTCGCCCTCGGCGTCATCCGTCGTGGTGGTGGCGCCGAGTCGAATGGTTGCCTCGTACGTTTTGGTTTCCGCGACGAGGTGGGCGAGGAGCTTTGTGCCGCGCTCGATACCGACAACCAGTACTCCAGTCGCCATCGGATCCAAGGTGCCGGCATGACCAACTTTGCGGGTCCCGAAAGCACGGCGAAGGCGTGCGACCACGTCGTGGCTTGTGAGGCCTTGGGGCTTATCGATGACAACAATTCCAGATGTAGCGAGGGGATCACTCATAGCTCTTTAGTATGCCGTACGCTATTGCACGTGGATATTTTGCACGGTCTTAATGCTGTACCGGAATCGTTTGGTGCCCTCGACGGCACCGTGCTGACGATAGGGGTCTTTGACGGAGTCCACCGCGGTCACCAGATGCTGATCAAAGCAGCTGTTGATGAGGCGAAGCGTCTCCAGGTGCCATGCGTGGTGATGACATTTGAGCCGCACCCGGTAGCAGTATTTCGTCCGGAAGCCGCACCCACGGCGCTGATGCCACTCGAGGAGCGGGCGCGGCTCATCGCTGAGCTTGGCGTGGACGCGCTGATTGTTATCGATTTCCGCAAAGAGCTTGCGGGGGAGAGTGCACAAGACTATTTCGACAAAGTAGTGATGGGCACCTTGCATGCTCGTCATGTCTTTGTGGGCGAGAATTTTACGTTCGGACGTAACGCTTCCGGCACGTCGCAGACGATGGTGCAGCTCGGTGAGCAGAATGGTGTTGATGTGACGGTAGTCCGCCTGCTGAAAGAGGGTGCGACAAGAATTTGTTCAACGGCGATTCGGGACGAGCTTGCGCAGGGCAACATCAGCGTGGCTAAGGACTACATGGGCAGGCCGTTCTCCGTCGTGGGTCCGATCGAGCGGGGTGCTGGGCGAGGAGGTCGCGAGCTCGGTTACCCGACCGCGAATCAGTATGTTGCTGATGTCTCTGCCCTCCCGAAGGATGGGGTGTACGCGGGGTGGCTCACAATTATCGACGATGCCCCCATCGGCGGGAACATGGTTCCGGGAAAGCGCTACCCGGCTGCGATTTCAGTCGGCACTAATCCGACGTTCGGTGACAAGCGGCGCAGTGTCGAGTCCTACGTGCTTGATAGAGATGCTGACCTTTACGATCGGATGGCCCGCGTCGAATTCGTGGCGAAGGTTCGCGACATGGTCAAGTTCGATTCCGTTGACGAGCTTCTGGAGCACATGGCTCGGGACGTTTCCCGGACCCGCGAGCTCTTAAGCGAGCCTGTTGCTGATTCCGTAGAATAAAGCCGTTGCTGATCTGTGTTGCTTGAAAGGTTTTTGCTGTGACCATCAAGATGATTCTCGACGTAGACACCGGTATCGACGACGCGTTGGCGTTGGCATATGCTATGGCTTCACCTGAAGTGAAACTTGTCGGCGTGACATCGACATATGGAAACGTCACGGTGGCTGATAGTGTTCGCAACAGTCTCGCGATTCTCGAGTTATTCGGGCGCACCGATATTCCCGTGTTCGCTGGCCCGACGCATGCTCGTGCCAAGGATAGCTTTGAAGTTCTGGAGATTTCGCAGTTCATTCACGGCGTAAACGGTATAGGGGAGGCGCAACTTCCGGATGCCCATCGCGCTGTCGAGGAAGCCTCCGCGGTGGACTTCATGGTCGACGCGTTCCACCGCTACGGCGACGAGTTAGTGGTTGTTCCTGTCGGGCCTCTGACGACGGTCGCAGCTGCCATGGAAGCCGATAAAGACTTTGCAGACAGTGCCAGGATTGTGATGATGGGCGGTGCGTTGACCGTGCCGGGAAACGTCAATACGTGCACTGAGGCGAACATCAATCAGGACCCCGAAGCTGCTGATTTTGTGATGCGCAGGGCGCAGAACCTCACCGTGATCGGGCTCGATGTCACTTTGCAGACGCTGTTGACGTCGAAAGAAACCGCGGTGTGGAAGGAGTTGGGCACGTCTCAAGGCGACTTCTTGGCAGAGGTGACTGACTTTTACATCAAGGCATATGAAACAACTTCGCCGCATCTTGGTGGGTGCGGGCTGCATGACCCGTTGGCGGTAGCAGTTGCGATAGATCCCAGCCTGGTTGACTGCATTGGTATAAACCTGCGCACGGACCTCGAAGAGCCAACTCGTGGACGAACGATCGGGGACCCGGAGCGTCTGAATGACCCGAAGAAGACGAGTCAGGTTGCAGTTGGTGTCGACGTTGATCGATTCCTCGATGAGTTCATGACGCGTTTGACCAACCTGGCGCGCAGCAGCTAAAGTAGTCCAGGCTTTGTGCGCGTTGAGACTGTGGTTCGCAGCAGTTGCAGCACGAAGTGGTCAAAGTATATGCGGACTGAAACAAATGAGGAGTTTTTCATGGCGCTGAACGCTGAGAAAAAGGCAGAGATTCTGAAGACCTACGGTGTGCACGAGACTGACACCGGTTCCCCGGAGGCACAGGTTGCGCTGCTCACCGAGCGCATCAACAACCTGACTGAGCACCTGAAGTTCCACCAGCACGACCACCACTCCCGTCGTGGCCTGCTGCTGCTGGTTGGTCGCCGTCGTGGTCTCCTGAAGTACCTGCGCGAGAACAACGTCGAGCGCTACCGTGACCTGATTGCTCGTCTCGGCCTTCGTCGTTAAGACGATCACGTCATAAGGCTTCAAACCCCCGCTCTGGCTTTCAGGGCGGGGGTTTAGCTGTGTCTGGAGCGTGGTGAAATCCCTGGCAGGGTGGTAGAGTGTGCTTCGTTCTAAATGACACAAAAACGGCGACATCGATGATCGCCCGGAGATCCAAGGAGAGGGATCAATTGAGCAGTTTTAAGCCGAGAAATTCGTACGAAATCCACGTTGATGAAGAGTATGGGGTTACCGAAGCAGTAGCGTCGCTCGACAATGGTGATTTCGGTTCTCGCACCATTCGTTTTGAGACGGGCCAGTTGGCTCGCCAGGCAGATGGCTCGGTGACGACCTACCTGGACGATGACACCATGATGCTTGCGACGACGACGGCGTCGAATAACCCCCGCGAAGGCTTTGATTTCTTCCCTCTGACCGTTGATGTCGAGGAGCGGATGTATGCCGCGGGCCGTATCCCGGGCTCGTTCTTCCGCCGCGAAAGCCGCCCATCCACCGAGGCGATCCTGGCTTGCCGTCTCATCGACCGCCCACTGCGCCCAACCTTCGTGAAGGGGCTGCGCAACGAGGTTCAGGTCGTGATTACCGTCCTGTCGATCGCCCCGGAAGAATACTACGACGTTGTCGCTATCAACGGAGCTTCCGCGGCAACGCAGCTTTCTGGCCTGCCGGTTTCCGGCCCTGTTGGTGGTGTGCGTATGGCATTGATCGCTGACGATAAACACCCAGAAGGCCAGTGGGTTGCATTCCCGAATCACGAGCAGCACCAGCGTGCCATCTTCGAGATGGTTGTTGCGGGCCGCATTGTTGAGCGCAAGCGTGGCCGTAAGACGGAAGCGGATGTTGCAATCATGATGGTTGAGGCAGGAGCTGGCGCGAACGTCGTCAAGCTGATCGCTGACGGCGCACCTGCACCTACCGAGGAAACCGTCGCAGACGGTCTGGAGGCTGCGAAACCGTACATCAAGACGCTGTGTGAGGCGCAGCGCGATCTTGCAGCTCAGTTCGACAAGGAGCGCAAGGAGTTCCCGCTATTCCCGGCATACACCGATGAGGTGTTTGAAGCAGTGGAGAAGAAGGCATCGAAGAAGCTCGCTTCCTTCCTGACCATCGCTGGCAAGCAGGAGCGCGAAGAGAAGATCAACGCGTACATCGAGGACATCGAAGAAGATGTGCTTGACCGCCTCGACGTCGACGAAGATGACGACGATGTTGCTGCTGTGGTGAAGGAGATTCGCGCGGCGTACAACGCACTGCAGAAGGAGATTGTTCGAGGCAAGATCCTGAAGGATGGCTACCGTATCGACGGTCGCAGCGTGACCGCGATCCGTGACCTCGGCGTGGAAGTCGAACTGGTCCCGCGTGCGCATGGTTCGGCACTGTTCGAGCGCGGTGAGACCCAGATCCTTGGTGTGACGACGCTTGACATGCTGAAGATGGAACAGCCAATCGATTCGCTGAGCCCTGAGACTTCGAAGCGTTACATTCACCACTACAACTTCCCACCGTATTCGACTGGTGAAACAGGTCGTGTTGGCTCCCCGAAGCGCCGCGAAATCGGTCACGGTGCGCTTGCAGAGCGCGCGTTGTTGCCAGTGATACCTTCGCGCGAAGACTTCCCGTACACGATTCGCCAGGTTTCTGAGGCGCTGAGCTCCAACGGTTCGACGTCGATGGGCTCCGTGTGCGCATCGACGTTGTCGCTGTACAACGCTGGTGTGCCACTGGCTGCTCCGGTCGCGGGTATTGCGATGGGCCTTGTGTCGGGTGACGTCGATGGTGAGACGAAGTACGTCGCTCTGACGGACATTCTGGGCGCGGAAGATGCGTTCGGCGATATGGACTTCAAGGTGGCAGGCACCCGCGAGTTCATCACCGCCCTGCAGCTTGATACCAAGCTGGACGGCATTCCTTCTGACGTGCTCGCTTCGGCTCTGAAGCAGGCGCATGATGCTCGAGAGACCATCCTGGACACGATGGCAGAGGTCATTGATTCGCCGGATGACATGAGCTCGTTGGCGCCGAAAATCACCACGGTGAAGGTTCCTGTTTCCAAGATTGGTGAGGTCATTGGCCCGAAGGGCAAGATGATCAACTCGATTACCGAGGAAACCGGCGCGGACATCTCGATTGAAGAGGACGGAACCGTGTACGTCTCGGCAACCAGTGGCGAAGCAGCAGACGCCGCGATCGACAAGATCAACGCAATTGCTAACCCACAGTTGCCGAAGGTAGGCGAGCACTACCTGGGTACCGTGGTCAAAACCGTTGCATTCGGCGCGTTCGTTTCGATCGTCCCGGGAACCGACGGCCTGATTCATATCTCGAACTTGGGTGGCAACAAGCGCATCGAGAAGGTCGAGGACGTTGTCAACGTCGGTGACAAGATCGAGGTCGAGATTCGTGATATTGATAATCGCGGCAAGATCTCCCTTGTTCCTGTTGAGCAGGACAAGTAGTCTCACCGCTTAAAGAAGTGGCCAGGGCATTTACGCCCTGGCCACTACGCGTTTGCCGAGCTAACGGTGGACGTCAATAACTAGCCGTGTTGGACTTTCCAACACCGTGGCCTCAAACGAACGCTGCCGGTCGAGTCCGATGAAGAACTGCGACTGGTTTTCAAACGTGCCGCCGTTGGTGATCCCAGCGACGTTGCCGGTTGCCAGCTGATACGGGCCAGCGGAGATAAGATCAGGGTTGCTCGGGAGTCGATCCATCGGTGTGCCTTCGATGAGCACCTCCAAGATGTCGTTACCGGAGACCGCGAGCTCGTGGCCGGAGGCCTGCTGGAGTGCCTTATCGGTGTACTGAATTCGGTATCCAGGTAGGCCATTGCCTGAGAACTCGAAGACGACGCGGTCATACGTCTCATGGGTACCGACTCGAACATCCTGGAGCGTTAGCTCAGGGGCACCTTCGGGCGGAGCGAAGGCGTTGAGAGCGGCTGGGGCTGCGGGAGATGCCACAGCCGACACCGTTGACTCCGTAGCAGGTGCGTCTTGCGTAGTGGTAGCTGCAACGCTTTCAGGGGACGCGGTCGCTGCGGACGGCTCTGTCACTTCGGAGCCCGTGCCGCAAGCCGTGAGCAGTGCAGCCACGGTGAGGATACCGGGGAGGATCAAGCTACTCTTCATGCTTTTCGAGTGTACCGAACCACACCTGCCGCACGGCGCGCTACAGTGACAGCAGTAGAACGAACGCAACTCGCAAAGGCAGAATTGAGGAATGGATATGACAATCAAAGTCGGTGTTTTGGGAGCGCATGGGCGCGTTGGTACCGCAGTTGTAGCGGGCGTGCGCGCGGCTGATGATCTTGAACTTGTGGCCGAGATCGATAAAGACGACAGCTTAGAAAAACTGTTGGACGCTGGTGCCGAAGTTATCGTCGACTTCACCACTCCAGACTCGGTAATGAGCAACCTCGAGTTCTGTATCAAGCACGGCATCCACTGTGTAGTGGGCACAACAGGATTTGACGACGATCGCTACGACCAAGTACGCAGCTGGTGTGCTGCTTCGCAGGGCACTGGCGTTCTCATTGCGCCTAACTTCGCCATCTCAGCTGTATTGACGATGTCCTTTGCTCGCCAGGCGGCCAAGTTCTTCGAGTCAGCCGAGGTAGTTGAGTACCACCATCCGAACAAGCTGGATGCACCGTCCGGCACTGCGGTAAAGACAGCGCAAGGGATTGCAGAGGCCCGAAAGGCCGCCGGAATGCAACCTTGTCCGGATGCCACTGTGCAGGAACTCGATGGAGCGCGCGGCACGGATATCGATGGCGTCCGAGTCCACGCTGTGCGTATGACCGGAATGGTTGCGCATGAGGAAGTTATCTTCGGCACCGTCGATCAGTCGTTGACTATCCGCCAAGATTCCTATGGGCGTGATTCGTTCGTACCGGGTGTATTGCTCGGCGTGCGAAACGTCATGGATCATCCAGGCCTCACGATCGGCCTTGACAAGTTCCTCGGGCTGTAACAGATGCAGCCGCAGCGCCAACTCAGCATCCAGCTCGTGGCAGCATCAACGTTCGAACCGCCAGCCGGACTGGGCTGGCGGCCTTCATCTGGTGCAGCGGCGGCGGATGCTGTCGTCGAATTTGCAGGCAGGGCAAGCTATGACTCCTTCGGTGACAATGAGTCTCACACTTCGAGCACGGACGCCTTCCTGCATCACGTCATTGATACCGGCAACCTCTCGCTGCTCGAGCACGCAAGCGTGACGCTGTATATTCAGGGAATCTCAATGGCCACCAGCCATGAGATATTGCGACACCGAGACTTTTCAATCAGCGAGCTTTCACAGTACTCCTTACCTGAAGAGCAAAGAGGAGTCGTGGTTCCTAGCGTTGTACAGCGCGACGAGCAACTTCAACGGTTTTTCGAGCACGCGATTGAAGACGCTGCGTTTGTGCACGACGAATTGCATAACGCGGTGGAAGCAAGTCTGACGGATGAGAAGAATGTGTTACTGCGCAAGCAACAGGTACGCGAGGCAGCTATGGCACTTGCTCCGGCTGCGAGAGAAACCCGACTTGTTGTCAGCGGCAACCTCCGGACTTGGCGGAATTTTGTTGCGACCAGGGCAGCTGAGCACAGTGGGGAGGAGCTACGAGCGGTCGCCGTGAGGTGTCTGGAACTTTTGAGTGAGTGCGCACCCGTCTTGTTCGAGGACTTCGTTGTCACAACGCTGCCGGACGGGACTAAGAAGGCAACAACCCAGTACAAAACGTAGCGGTGGAGTTACATTCAGCCAGCAAAAAGGGTACGCTCTTTTGGCATGGGCACTTCTATGAAAGCTAATATCGGTGCTGACGTTTTCGGCACAGTCTGCGTCGCAATGGTCACGCCGTTCGATAAGCATGGCGAGCTAGACGTTAAGGCAGGACGAGCATTAGCTGCCCACCTTGTCGGCAATGGCATTGATGCCCTCGTGCTTGCGGGCACGACGGGCGAATCGCCAACGACAACCAGTGAAGAGAAAGTCGCGTTACTGAAAGCGGTGCGTGAAGAAGTTGGCGATAGCGCCAAACTTATCGCCGGAGTAGGCACGAACGATACCCGAAAGTCCGTCGCATTGGCGAAGGAAGCTGCTGAGGCAGGGGCTGATGGCCTCTTGGCTGTCACACCGTATTACTCGAAGCCGTCTCAAGACGGCGTGTTTGCGCACTTCCGGGAGATCGCGTCTGCAACTTCGTTGCCGATCTGCCTCTACGACATTCCAGGACGCTCTGCGATTCCGATTGCCTCGGACACCATTGCGAAGTTGGCGGAATTGCCAACCGTAGTTGCGATGAAAGATGCGAAAGGCGACTTCTTCCAGGCAGCACCGTTGATCCAATCAACAGGCCTGGCATGGTATTCCGGGGATGACCCGCTGAACCTGCCGTGGCTGGCCATGGGGGCAACCGGTGTGATCTCGGTTGTAGGCCACGCAGCACCGCAAGCGTTGCGCGAGCTCATCACAAGCTTCGAGGAAGGCGACCTCGTCCGTGCGCGGGAAATTAACGCCAATGTCATCGACGTTCTCGCACATCAACAAGCGATTCTCGGTGGCACAACATTTGCAAAGGCTGCCCTGCGTCTGCAGGGCATTGAAGTAGGCGAACCACGCCTGCCAGTGGTCGGAGCGACCTCTGAGCAGGTGGAGGTTCTCAGAGAAGATTTGAAGAAGGCTGGAGTCCTTTAAGTATGAACGAACCCCGTACACGCTCACGCAAAGTGACGCGTAAAGCAGGGCCACCTGAGGCCACTGAACAGAAGCCGGTGTTTCAGGCACCGAAGCAGGCCGCAGGAACCGCAAGTAATGAAGATGACAAGGGCTCTGAGAAGTCACAGCGGGATAGCAAGTCCCGGAACTCGAACGGAAATGGCGGTAACGGCAGGAATCGCCGACGCGGCCGTGGACGCGGTAACAACGGCGGTGGCCGTCGCAACCCGGTGAAGTCGATGCAGGGCGCAGACTTGACGAAGCGCCTCCCGGCTCCTCCGAAGGCACCGAAGGGGACCCTGCGTATTTACGCCTTGGGTGGTATTTCCGAAATCGGTCGTAATATGACGGTGTTTGAATACAACGGACGCCTGCTCATCGTCGACTGTGGTGTGCTGTTCCCGAACTCCGGTGAACCAGGCGTTGATCTTGTGCTGCCTGACTTTGGTCCGATTGAAAAGAAGTTGGACAAGGTCGAGGCCCTGGTTGTCACACATGGTCATGAAGACCACATTGGCGCAATCCCGTGGCTGTTGAAGCTGCGCCCGGATATCCCGATTTACTCGTCGCGATTCACCAATGCGCTGATTGCTGCGAAGACGAAGGAGCACCGTCAGCGTCCGAAGTTGCATGAGGTGAACAAGGATTCTTCCGTCAACTTGGGCCCATTCCACGTGCGTTTCTGGCACGTGAATCACTCCATTCCGCAGTGTCTCGGCCTGTCTATTAAGACCGGCGCGGGTCATGTTGTGATGACCGGTGACGTCAAGGTGGACCAGACTCCGTACGATGGAATGCCGACGGACCTGCCGGCGCTGTCGCGTTACGGTGACGAAGGCGTCGATCTGTTTATGTGTGACTCCACGAACGCTACGGTGCCGGGTATTTCTGCATCCGAGGCCGGTATCGAGGAGACACTGACGCGTTTGGTGAGCCAGGCGAAGCAGCGCGTTGTGATTGCTTCGTTTGCTTCCAACGTTGCTCGCGTCCAAATGGCAGTCAACGCGGCTGTAGCGAATGGTCGCAAGGTTGCCTTCAACGGCCGCTCCATGTTGAGAAATATGGAAATCGCCGAGAAGATGAGCCTGCTGAAGGCTCCGAAGAACACGATTATCCCTATCGAAGAAGCTGCCAAGATGGCGCCGCATAAGGTTGTGCTGATCACAACGGGTACGCAGGGCGAGCCGATGGCTGCGCTTTCGCGTATGTCGCGCCGTGAACACCGCCAGATCACCATCCGCGACGGTGACATGATCATCCTGTCGTCTTCCCTGATCCCAGGTAATGAGGAAGCTGTGTTCGCGGCGATCAACAACCTCGCACAAATCGGTGCGACTGTGGTGACGAACTCCGAAGCTCATGTCCACGCTTCTGGCCACGGCTACGCCGGTGAGCTTCTCTTCCTGTACAACGCAGCACGCCCGACTTGCGCTATGCCTGTGCACGGTGAGTGGCGCCACATGCGCGCGAACAAGGAGCTCGCTATTGCGACCGGTGTGAAGCCGGAGAATACCGCACTTGCTCAAAATGGTGTTGTGGTTGACATGACGAAGGGCAAGATCAAGGTTGTTGGCCAGTACCAGGTCGGACAGCTTTATGTTGATGGCGCGACGATGGGCGACGTAGACCCGGACGTGCTGGCAGACCGCAGCTCGCTTGCCTCAGGTGGCGTTGTCTCGATTACCTGCGTGATCGACGACCGCACGAGTAGCCTCATTGAGGTACCGCGCGTCTCCACCACTGGTTTCTCTGAAGACGACCGTGACTTCAATAAGAAGGTCGTCGAGCGTGTCCAGGAAGTTATGGGTGATTTGGCTGCAGAAGGGGAGAATGACCCGTACCGCATGGTGCAGCAGCTTCGTCGTCAGCTCTCGCGAACGATTGAGCAGAAGTACAAGCGTGAGCCAGTCATTCTTCCAACCGTGGTTCCAACCGCGGCGGATATTGGACCGGCAGAAGACGCTGATGTTCAAGCAACACGAGAGTCGCTTTAATACCTGACACTTTTGTGAGCAGAACTATGGGCCCTGGCACTATGCTAGGGCCCATGTCATTTGCAAAGACTGAACGAAATCAACTCGCTGAACTGTTACTCGAAGTCGGGCCTGAAGCACCGACGCTGTGCGAGGGCTGGAACACTCGCGATTTGGCGACGCACCTCTATATCCGTGAACGAAGGCCATTAGCTGCCATCGGAATATTCGTAAAGCGAGCGAGGAAGTTTTTGGAGGCGGAGGAAGCCCGACTTGCATCATGGTCGTACGAGGATCTTGTGCGTCTCTGGGCCATCGGTCCGCCTTCGCTTTTCAAGCCGAGTGACGACACGTTAAATACAGCCGAGCACTTTATTCACCACGAAGACGTTCGTCGAGGTAGAGGTAAGGTCGAGCCTCGGCAGTTTAGTGCCGTCACCAACAAAGAGCTTTTGAAGCTTGCGAAGCGGTTTGGTTCAGTCACGCTTAAAGGTGTTGCGGTACCTGTGATTTTGACGCCACCGGACTTGCCTCCTGCCGTCATTGGCGAAGGCGTCGGCGTTTCAAAGCAGGGCGATAACGTCGTCCGCGTATACGGCGAACCCGGGGAACTATTGTTGTGGGCCGCCGGTCGCAGCGCGGTCGAAGTGGATGTAACCGGTGCGGTTGAGGCTCTTGCTGGAGTAGATATCAAGTTGTAGTACTTGATTCATTCGCCTGTAACAACATCTGTGGTTTTAGAGTGGCGGATGGTAATAATGGTGCGCAAGGTACTAGTGTGTAGCACATGTCTGCCAGGAAACCAGCGCCACGAAATACGCGAGCTTCGACAGGCCCGCGGGACCGTGCACGTTCAACGACGAGCCGTTACGGTGCCCCAGCGTCGATGACGCATCCACCGACCTCGTCCATGGTCGCGGCAGAGACTGCCGATGAACGGGTCGGGTCCGCGACGAGAGTCGTCGGAAGCTCAATTGGCAGTGCAGTTCGCGGAGCTGGTTCGTTGCTTACCAAACTTCGACCACGCCGTAAGGAGAGTTTTGACAGCGTGCCCGACGCAAACGGATACGATGACGAGGACGACAACTTCGATTTTCTTGACGACGGCCCCTCTGCTGAGGCGCCGCAACGTGAAGAGCACTCACGAAAGTCCAGTCGCTCGTTGGGTATCTCGCGTGGCAACGTTGACGCGTATGGTTTAGTGCTCATTGGCCTTGCCGCGATCCTGGGCGCCTCCGTATGGATGGATATCGCTGGCCCGATAGGCAACGTCATTGCGCAGGGTGTTCACTGGGCAATTGGTGCTGGTGCGCTCCTGCTTCCTGTGATTTTGGTCTGCATCGCTATCGCTCTCATGCTGAACGTGAAGGCAGAACCGGCAGTACGTGCCAGGGTGGCGTCGGGCCTGTTGATTATTGGTGTTGCGATGCTTGGCATGATTCATGTCTTCGCTGGCAACCCTGCAGATTGGGAATCCCGCAAGATCGCCGGTGGGGTAGTGGGCACGTTCACCGGTGGTTTGCTCGCCGCTGGATTCTCCTCTTATGTGGCAGTCCCGCTGCTGGGACTTGTCATTGTTTATGGTGCGCTTCGTACAACCGGTATTACTGTGCGTGAGGCCTATGACTTTTTCACTGCGTGGCTTAGCTCGGTATTCCAGCGGCCCGAGACTGACGATGAGTCGGATCCTTACAGTGATGTAGGCCGGGACATTGACGCTATCGCAGAGGGGCGCCCGCGCACGTCGGCAAAGCGCTCGCGGGTTGAGCCTGAATCGAGGAGCCCACGTACCGGTCTTTCTCCACGTACCGCGGCGAAGAAACCAAGGGTTTCTGGGTTTTCGTCTTTCTCGGAGAAGTTGCGAAAGGCCTCCACGCCACTGGATAACTACCCGGCGAAGCCAGCGTCAGCGCCTCAAGCACAGGGTGATGAGACAGAGGTTTTCGATTTCGGTGAAGACTTCGACACGCAGGAAGGCAGCGACGCCACTACGGTCATTGAGCGCCCTGCGACGAAGGCGGCGTCGAAACGTCAGCCTGCGCAACCCGAGGAGACGAAGATTCTACCCCGGCCTACGCTTGAGGAGGCTCAACGGGATGCTGTCGATCAGTCGCGAGACGCAGTTCGCCAGGCGGTCGTAGCGCGTTCAGGGAAGGACCCAAGCGCAACTCCACCTGAGGCGCCGAAGGATGGCCACGCGAAGAAGGTCGACAGGAATTCCACCTACGTCGTTCCAACAACCGATTTGCTGCTCGCTGGCCAAGCGCCGAAGACTCGCACCGAAGCTAACGATCGCATGATCGAAGCCATTACAGAGGTCTTCGAGGAGTTCAAGGTCAATGCTATGGTGACGGGCTTCTCCCGTGGTCCGACCGTGACCCGCTACGAAGTAGAGCTTGGGCCCGGCGTCAAGGTGTCGAAGATTACCAACTTGCAGTCCAATCTTGCCTATGCAGTCGCGACCGATAACGTTCGTTTGTTGACGCCAATTCCCGGCAAATCTGCCGTCGGTATTGAGGTGCCGAATCAGGATCGTGAAATGGTTCGTCTGCGCGATGTCCTCGAAGCGCCGAATGTTGCTGCGGACGATGATCCTATGCTCATCGGCTTAGGCAAGGACATCGAGGGTGACTTTATTGCCTCTTCGGTACAGAAGATGCCGCACTTGCTTGTTGCGGGTTCTACGGGATCCGGTAAGTCGGCGTTCGTGAACTCGATGTTGGTTTCCTTGCTGACGCGCGCAACACCTGAAGAAGTACGCCTGATCCTCATCGATCCAAAGATGGTGGAGCTCACTCCGTACGAGGGGATTCCGCACCTGATCACGCCAATTATCACGCAGCCGAAGAAGGCATCGGCGGCACTGCAGTGGCTGGTGGAGGAGATGGAGCAGCGGTACATGGACATGAAGACCGCTCGTGTCCGCCACATCAAGGACTTCAACAAGAAGGTGAAGAGCGGTGAAATCACTGCTCCTGCAGGCTCTCAGCGCGAGATGCGACCCTACCCGTTCATCGTCTGTGTCGTCGACGAGCTTGCCGACCTCATGATGACCGCGCCGAAGGAGATCGAGGACTCGATCGTCCGCATTACGCAGAAGGCCCGCGCAGCAGGTATCCACCTTGTCTTGGCTACGCAGCGACCTTCGGTGGACGTCGTCACGGGCTTGATCAAGACGAACGTGCCGTCCAGGCTCGCGTTTGCAACATCCTCGCTTACTGACTCACGCGTCATCCTCGACCAGGGTGGCGCGGAGAAGCTCATTGGCATGGGCGACGGTCTCTTCATCCCGCAGGGCGCCGGCAAGCCGCAACGCATGCAAGGTGCGTTTGTGTCTGACGCTGAAATCCAAGCCGTCGTGGACGCTGCCAAGAGCCAGGACGAACCACAGTACGTCGAGGGCGTTACGGAAGAGAAGGAGTCCGAGAAGAAAGTTATCGACGATGACATCGGCAAGGACCTGGACGACCTGCTGGAAGCCGTTGAACTCGTTGTTACGGCGCAGCTCGGATCGACCTCCATGCTGCAGCGCAAGCTGCGTATCGGTTTTGCAAAGGCCGGCCGACTGATGGATTTGATGGAGTCCCGTGGCATCGTTGGGCCATCGGAAGGCTCCAAGGCTCGTGAAGTGCTGGTGAAGCCAGAGGAGCTCGAGACCATTCTTTGGATGCTCAAGGGTGCGGATCCCGCGGACGCACCGAAGGACGTCGACGCACAACTTGGTGATGACGCCACTGCAGATGAAGATGACGTTAAGACGGTCGAAGCAACCTACAATCCCACCGGTGGAGCCGTATAACTGGTAGCGACTCCTCTTGATGGTGTAGCCTGGCATTCGCATTGGAGGGGAGTACCCCGCAAGTGCCTCGAATCGTCAACACGGAACATACGTATCCCGGTTGAGGCAGCCGCGTAGCTACGTGGTGGGGGAGACCTCCGGTCTTTCTTTGTCCTATGCAACGACCGGAGGTAACCACGTTGAGTGTCCCCCTATGGATATGGCTGCTCACTGCAGCAATCATTCTGGGCTTTTTCGCCTTTGACTTTCTTACTCACGTTCGCCAGGCCCACGAGCCAACTATCAAAGAATCGGGCTTTTGGACGCTGTTCTACATGACGATGGCAGCGATCTGTGGCGGTGCGATCTGGTGGGAGTGGGACGGCGAGCACGGCGTCCAGTTCTTCACCGGCTACATCACTGAGCTTGCGCTGTCCGTGGACAACTTGTTCGTCTTCGCACTGATCATGGGCGCGTTCAAGATTCCAAGGAAGTATCAGCAAAAGGTGCTGCTCCTGGGCATTGTTATCGCGTTGGTATGCCGCTTGCTGTTTATTCTGCTCGGCGCAGCACTTATCGCGGCGTGGAGCGACGTCTTCTACATCTTCGCAGCGTTCTTGATCTACACGGCTGTCAAGCTCGTCTACGACGAAGCGACTGATGCACCTGAAACAGATCCGAACGATATGGCTGTCGTGAAGGCACTCCGTAAAGTCGTCCCAGTCACGAGCTCCTACCACGGTGACAAGCTGTGGTCGAAGACGAAGGAGGGCAAGTCCGCAGCGACCCCGCTGTTCGTCGCACTGCTCTCCATCGGGTTTATCGACGTAATGTTTGCGTTTGATTCGATCCCAGCAATCTACGGTATTACCTCTGAGGCGTACATCGTGTTTACCGCGAATGCGTTCGCACTCATGGGCCTTCGCCAGATGTTCTTCCTGCTTTCTGGCTTGTTGGACCGTGTGGTGTATCTGCCGTACGGATTGGGCGTAATTCTTGGCTTTATCGGCATCAAACTGTTGCTTCACGCGCTACACGAGAACAATCTGCCATTTGTCAATGGCGGTGAGAACGTGAGCGTACCGGAGGTCGGCACCGTTGCATCGCTCGGCTTCATTGTGGCAGTACTGGTGATTACCGTGCTGTGCTCCATGGTGAAGGACCGAGCGGATATCAAGGCTGGGCGGCGGGACCCAAACGGTCCGAGCTGGCACATCGACTACGACGACCACGGCAATCGCCGGAAAGTCGACAATCAGGGCCACCACATCGAGTGGATTGATGACCCTGCAACGTCGGGCAAGGGCGACCACACCGCCACTGGTTCCCGCGAGACGGATCACCTTCACGTGCAGCGCGGGAGGAAGTAGAACCTCCGCGGTCTAAGGGAACACCCGGGAAACCGGGTTCCACTCGTGGACCTCTCGGCTGCGCAGAGCGTTGTTCTGCCAGTAGGGGTCCGGGTTCATGAGTGATACTGCCTCCGCAGCATCGGCAGTATCTGGTAATTGCACGATGATGAGGGCCTTGCCGGCGTCGACTAGCGGGCCAGATCCGACAATCCTTCCGAGCTCTAGCTGCTTCGCGATGAACTCGCGGTGTGCGGGGCGCGTAGCATCTACGACGTCCGTATTATCTGAGTACGTGTAATGGAATGCAAAATATTTCATAACACGCAGTCTAAGGGAAAGCATGGGATAGGTAGGGTAGAGGGCGTGACTGAAAAACCATCGAACTGGAACGTACCCAACGTCTTGACGTCGTTGCGAATCATTTTTATCCCCGTCTTCGCATGGTTGGCACTGGACCAGCGATGGGGTGCGGCGTTCGGTGTGTTCGTCGCGCTGATGCTCACGGACAAGCTAGACGGAACAATCGCCCGTACCTACAACCTGATTACCGACTTCGGGAAAATTGCGGACCCGATCGCGGACAAGGCCCTGATGATTACGGCACTTGTAGTACTCAACGTGGCGTCCAACCTTCCTGTGTGGATGACTATCGTCATCGTGGTCCGCGAGCTCGGCATCACCATGTGGAGAATGTGGATGCTGCGCAACGACCAAGTCGTTCCCGCGTCCAAGGGTGGCAAGGTGAAGACAGTGCTCCAGACGGTAGGTGTGGCGCTCTACCTATGCCCGCTGCCTTCCTGGATGGACGCGCCGTCCTACGTTGTAATGGTGTTGGCCGTAGTCGTCACCGTGGTGACCGGCGTGCAATACCTTGTCGATGCTCGCAAGGTGAATAACTAATGCGAGGTACTGCATCCGATGTGATTGCGGAACTTACTAAGAGGGATGCAACAGTTGGGCTTTGTGAATCGCTCACTGCCGGTTTGGCAAGTGCCGCACTCGCAGGCGTTCCGGGTGCCTCCGCAGCGCTACGAGGCGCGATGGTGACTTACGCGACCGAGTGCAAAGTTACCTTGGCTGGCGTTCCCCAGGACGTCATCGATGAGTTTGGACCTGTTTCTCCGGTGACCGCGAAAGAGATGGCGAAGGCGGCAAGGCGGAAGCTCAACGCAGACTGGGGTCTTTCGCTCACTGGTGTGGCCGGGCCCAGTGAACAGGATGGCCACCCTGTCGGTGAGGTCTGGGTAGGGATCGCCTCAAGTGATGACTGTGAAGCAGTTCTCGCAGGCGACATACTTTCCGACGCCCCTCTCGTACGCGGAACCATTCCAGGATTCAGTCATGCCCGAAACTTGCTACAGGCGCCGCGCAACGAGGTACGCGAGTGGGCTGTTGAAGCAGCACTTCGCGTCCTGTTGCATGCCGTGCGGGAACAAAAACACGTTGAGGGGAGTTATACCAAGTGATGACTACGACACTTCTAATCGATACGCCGCTTGAGCCCTCGTTCGATGCACAGGATGAGGTCGCTTTTCCATTTCGCGAGTCTGGAACCCGCCAGAAAGAACCGCTGCTGAGAGAGGCGCTAGGAATGTCACTGCGAGCTTTCCGGGCGGATAAAGGCGTGACGTTGCGATCTCTTGCTGCTCAAGCTCGAGTCTCTTCTGGTTACCTCTCTGAGCTGGAGCGTGGGCGCAAGGAAGTTTCCTCAGAGCTGCTCGCATCAATTTGCGAAGCACTGGACACTACGGTTTCAGAAGTTGTTCTCGAGGCTGTTGCGAACCTTTCACTGCAATCGATGAACGATGAATTCGCTACGGCTGATGCGATTCACGCATAGCGGAGCAGCGCTGTAACAGATAGAATACGAAACAGTTTGGCCGTGGACACGGCCAATTTCAATGCTCAGCGAAAGGTAAAACGCAACACT
>NZ_JBSZCG010000041.1:0-339 GCF_054166365.1 Corynebacterium sp. UMB8791
ACTCTGCTTGGGTAGGACGAAACCTTAATCGGTTATCGAAAATTGTGTGGATCAGGAAGGCAGACACACGTGAATCAGCGTAGAAAGTTCGGAGTCGCCCGTAAGCTCGGCGTCCTCGGCGTTGCCACCGGTAGCGCAGCCTTGCTTGCCGGCTGCGATGTTAATCCTCCGGAGAACGGCTTCTTCAAGCTGCTCCGCTTTGGTTGGCCGGAAGGTGTGACCCCGGAAGCACAGTCCATGGGTAACTTCTGGGTTTTGACCTGGGTTGCAGCTTGTATTATCGGCATCATCGTTTGGGGCGTTACCCTTTACTCGATGGCAAACTTCACAGCTAAGAAG
>NZ_JBSZCG010000042.1:0-338 GCF_054166365.1 Corynebacterium sp. UMB8791
AGCCGGAACTGTCCGCTGAGGATCTCAACCGGCAGGTTGCTGAGTTTAATCAGGGGCGGACTGAAGAGTCGTGACGCGGACTCTACGTCTTCTGACGTGGTTGATGCTTGTGGAGTTTTTGGTTCGAAGCGTTGACTACCTAGCGGGAGGGGATTCGGCTGTTCCGGACGATAACCTCTCGATCCCCGAGGTTTGGGGAATAGCAGGGCTTGGCACCTGCGCCACGATTCTCGTGGGTTTACTGGTGCGGAATAACGCGGTCCTGAAGTTTGGGGCCATCACAGCGTTTTCTGTCTACCTGATGATCTCGATTCAACTGTTCGAGGTCAACATGCTTC
>NZ_JBSZCG010000043.1:0-337 GCF_054166365.1 Corynebacterium sp. UMB8791
GCTCAAGGTTGTCGAGGAACCACCGGAGCACGTCATCTTCATCTTCGCCACGACGGAGCCGGAGAAGATCATCGGCACCATCCGTTCGCGTACCCACCACTACCCCTTCCGCCTGCTGACCCCGCCGGCGATGAAGGGGCTGCTGGAGCGCACCGTGGCCTCGGAGAACGTCCACGTGGATGACACCGTGTACCCCATGGTCATCCAGGCCGGCGGCGGGTCACCGCGTGACACGTTATCCATCTTGGACCAGCTGTTGGCGGGCGCGGGGCCCGATGGCTTGACCTACGATGTGGCCCGTCCGCTTCTGGGTGTCACGGACGAGGGCTTGCTGGAT
>NZ_JBSZCG010000044.1:0-336 GCF_054166365.1 Corynebacterium sp. UMB8791
GCCTGAGCCTGAGCCGGAGCCGGTTGAGGAAACTCAGTCCGAAAAGCCTGAGCCGGTGGTTTTACCGGAACCGCAGGTCGACCCTGAACCTGCAGTAGAACCGAAACATGAGGTTGAGAAGGAGCCGGAACCGACACTGGTCGCGGAAGAGCCAAAGGCTCCCGCGCCTGCAGAACCCGCCTCCGACGAAGCAGACGTCGAACACCAAGACATCGAAGAAGCAAAAGAGGCAGCTGACGCAGCCGCAGCAACGGTCGACGGGGCGGAACGTGCCCTGGAAGACGGTGCCGAACAGAACGAGGACGCAATTGTCAGCGAACCAGTCTCCTCCGAGCC
>NZ_JBSZCG010000045.1:0-336 GCF_054166365.1 Corynebacterium sp. UMB8791
CAGCAAGACCGCCACGATATTCCACGCGGCGGGGAAACCAACGAAGTAGTAGTCGCCGGACTTGGCGGCTTCGTTGGCATAGCAGAACATCGACGACACCAGGACCAAAATGATCAGGGCAATCGCCAACGGCCGTGGCCCCAGCGGCAGATACATAACCATGAAAGCCGCGGGTATGGCGGTCCAGGTGAGATAGTCGACGATATTGTCCCCCACTGAGCCTTTAAACCACGGGACGACTTACTTGAAGTGATGATTAAGCGCAATATTGCCTTCGACACCATCGAAGACGAGGGCAATGCCCATCCAAAACCACATCCAATGTGGGCGGCCCTC
>NZ_JBSZCG010000046.1:0-335 GCF_054166365.1 Corynebacterium sp. UMB8791
AGGTGATTGACAGTGACTAGCTTGCCAGTAACGCCGACTTTGATGCCTTGATTGATCTTGTCGGTGCGGCTGGCATGAACGACTTGGAACTTGTTTTGCTTAACAATCAATGGGTTGTCGGTGTGATAGCCGACTGGTAACGGTTGATTGCTACCGCGAATTAATATGACAATAAATTTAAATCCGATTGCATGAGCCTCACAGGGACTGTAATGCAAAGTGTCACTGAAGAATTCAACAACAGTACCAGCAGGGACGAAGAATAGCTTAGCGTCCTTTTCCGCGTTAAATTGACCATCATGCATTTGCCCGCGTTTACCGATCACCATCACGAC
>NZ_JBSZCG010000047.1:0-335 GCF_054166365.1 Corynebacterium sp. UMB8791
ATTTAACGGTTTTAAAAAAAGGGGCTGGGAGAAAACACGATTTTCTCCCAGCCTCTTGTTGTATTCACGAATGTTAGACAGAAAACGTGGTAAATAACCGCAGGCCTAGTGCCTAAGCAGGCCGAAGAACGGTGCGTGCCGCACCAACAGTTCGTCCTAGCTTAGTCATACGGCCTGCCGAGAAGGTTATCTCCCACCCACTTTTACTTGGCGGAATCTTCTTTTCTAGCGGCGTCTTCTTTGGCGTCCTTTGGTTGGTCGTCCGGTTTTTTAACCGGCTTGAGCGGGTCGCTAGCGAACTTATTGAATAAGTCGTCTAGCTTATCGCTGCGGCG
>NZ_JBSZCG010000048.1:0-334 GCF_054166365.1 Corynebacterium sp. UMB8791
CCATTTTTTCACGCGATCGCCAAACAATTCAAAACAGGTTTTGGCAAAGTCAACATACAAATCAACCACTTCACGGCTTTCCCAACCGCCTTTTTCTTGAAGTACCATCGGCATATCAAAATGATACAAGTTCATAAAGGGCTCAATCCCGTGTTCTAATAAATCATCAATGACTTGATTATAAAAATCAACTGCTGTTTGATTGACTTTTCCTGTTGTAGGATCTGGAATTAAACGGCTCCATTGAATGGATGTTCGAAAAGAGTTATGTCCCGTTTCTTTCATTAACTGAATATCTTCTTGGTATTTTTTATAAAATTGTGAGGTCTTATCT
>NZ_JBSZCG010000049.1:0-334 GCF_054166365.1 Corynebacterium sp. UMB8791
ATGTTTCTTTGTATCATGATCGTGCAGAAACATTTGGTCAAAAAGCAGAATTTCGTGGCGCGTTTGATTACGTTACAGCGCGAGCAGTTGCACGATTAAATGTTTTAAGTGAACTGTGTTTACCCTTAGTTAAAAAAGAAGGCTATTTTTTAGCCGTTGGCATTCTTTGAAGACTTTGCCAGCGATAAAGCCATTTGTGATGTTGGCGCAGGCGCAGGATTTCCAAGTATTCCTTTGAAAATTGTTTTTCCTTCATTAAATGTCACAATTGTTGACTCTTTAAATAAACGAATTACTTTCCTAACAGAGTTAGTGAATCAACTAGGTTTGGCTA
>NZ_JBSZCG010000050.1:0-333 GCF_054166365.1 Corynebacterium sp. UMB8791
CGCAACCAAGTCGCCCCAGAAGAGATCCCAAAACGTATCCGCGACAACCAGCAATGGTGGTACACCCATCCCAGAGCCCGCAGAGCCTACCGCCGATTCGAGCGTCTCTACCAACAAGGCCACCTCTTCGTCTGGCTCAACCCACCACACCGCACCACGACCACGCTGAAGACCACCACAAACAGCCTGGAAGGCGGCATAAACGCACAACTAAAACACCTCGCCCGAGCCCACCGCGGCACATTTGACGAACACCAGCGAATCATCATGGACTGGTGGCTCTACCTGCACACCCAACACCACGATGACCCGCTGGCGCTAGCAATCGAGCAA
>NZ_JBSZCG010000051.1:0-51874 GCF_054166365.1 Corynebacterium sp. UMB8791
GTGAACATAGTCGTGGATTTTTGTGACTGGAACGCCGAGTGTTTCCGCAACTTCGGGAAAGGTCAGCAGTTCATCGTGTTCGAGCAAAGAATCAATAGTCTGTTGAGCACTCACGACCGACAGTTTACGCGTCGAGAGCACGTTTGGGCCATACTGGAGCGCATGGCACAGCTCGCAGTTGGAGACACGCTGGACAACCGGTACATCATCGATCGCCCCATCGCACGCGGTGGCATGGCGACGGTATACCGCTGCGTCGATACGCGTTTAGGCCGTGAAGTTGCCGCCAAGGTGATGCACGAGTCCTATGTGCATGACAGCGTGTTTCGTGAGAGGTTTCGTCGAGAAGCTCGGGCGATGGCCCAGCTTTCCCACCCCAACCTGGTCAACGTGTACGACTTCGCTGCCCAAGGCGAACCCACGAACCAAGTATTTTTAATCATGGAGCTCATCACCGGTGGAACACTGCGTGAGCTGCTCGCCGAGCGCGGTCCCATGCCGCCGCACGCCGCCGCCGAGGTAATGCGGGCTGTGCTCACTGGCCTCGCGGTCGCGCACCAAAAAGGAATGGTGCACCGCGATATCAAACCGGACAATATCCTGATTAACAGCGATCACAGTGTCAAGCTTGCGGACTTCGGCCTTGTGCGTGCGGTCTCAGACATCACGCATTCCACCGGCCAGATCGTAGGTACGGTCGCCTACCTCTCCCCCGAGCAAGTGGACGGTTCACCAATCACGCAGGCCTCCGACGTCTATTCCGCAGGCATCGTGCTCTTTGAGCTACTCACCGGCCAGCAGCCCTTCAACGGCGATACCCCCATCGCGCACGCCTTCGCACGGCTACATGATGTGGTGCCCGCGCCCAGCTCTCGGATCGGAGGCGTACCAAAGCTTTTCGACGAACTCGTGGCCACCGCCACCGCGACCGACCCCCACGACCGCTTCCATGACGCATCGGAGTTCCTCGCTGCGCTCAACGACGTAGCGGACGCGCTTGAGCTACCACCCTACGCGGTACCCGTACCAAGGCATTCCGCAGCGAATCGTGCCGCAGCTCACCCCACGCAGTTTCGCCTCCGGCCGAATTCAACAGATGATTCCCCGAGAACACGTGTGGATGCGCCGACAGTCCAGCCCCCGGCGCCTGCACCGCCACCACCACAGGTGCCAGCCCCGGCTCCACCGCAAGCCCCGCTTTCCCCGGCGCGACCTCGCAAGCCGGTGAGCAACCGCTCGGGAATCGGCCTGGCAGTTTTCCTAGTGTTCAGCGCAATCTGCACAGGCTTGGTTGCGGTGGGCGGCTGGTGGCTCGGGTCCGGCATGTACGGCGAGATTCCGCAGATCCTCCTACCGATGCCCTAAGGCGCCACCGCCGCGCGCAATCTTAGTAGCGCAACATCTCCGCTACGAGGAAGGCCAACTCGAGTGCCTGCTCAGTGTTCAAGCGCGGGTCGCAGGCAGATTCGTAGCGGCCTGGCAGGTCAACGTCAGTGATGTCCTGCGCACCGCCGAGGCACTCGGTGACCGCCTCGCCGGTCAGCTCAATGTGGATGCCACCCGGGTGCGTGCCCAACTGACGGTGCACCTCGAAGAAGCCCTGGACCTCATCCAGAATCTTGTCAAAGTGCCTGGTCTTGTAACCATTTGACGCCGTAAACGTGTTGCCGTGCATCGGGTCGCTTTGCCAAATCACCTTATGGCGAGATGCCTCGACGGCGTTGACGATGCCTGGCAACACTTCGCGAATCTTGTCGTGCCCCATCCGGATCACCATCGTCAAACGGCCAGGCTCGAAATTCGGGTCGAGCTTATCCGCGTACGCCACGGCTTCTTCCGGAGTGGTCGTCGGCCCCAACTTGATGCCGATCGGGTTATCGATCATCGCGGCGAAGTTCACATGGAAGTCATCGAGATCGCGGGTGCGCTCGCCGATCCACAGCTGATGCGCGGACAGGTCATACAGCCGCGTCTCCCCCTGATCGTCTTCGGCGAGGCGCAGCATTGCGCGCTCGTAGTCCACAAGCAGAGCTTCGTGGGAGGCGTAAATCTCCGAGGTCCGGAGGTGTTCGTCGCTCACGCCACAAGCATCCATGAAGGCAAGCGAGCGCGAAATCTCACGGCCGAGCGCCTCGTAGCGTGCACCCGCCGGAGAGTTGGTCACAAACTCGCGGTTCCAAGTGTTGATGTTGTGCAGGTCCGCGGTACCGGACGCAGTAAGTGCACGAACCAGGTTCATAGCCGCAGACGCATTTGCGTACGCGCGGACCATGCGAGCGGGATCATGGCGACGCGCCTCCGGAGTCGGTTCGACGCCATTGACGATGTCACCGCGGTAATTCGGCAAGCCGTTGCCGTCGAGATCGGATGAACGTGGCTTTGCGTACTGCCCGGCGATACGCCCGAGCTTCACTACGGGCATCGACGCGCCGTACGTCAACACTGCCGCCATCTGCAGGAGTGTACGCACGTTCGCGCGGATATGAGGCTCTGTGTTGGACTCAAATGTCTCCGCGCAGTCACCACCCTGAAGCAAAAACGCTTCACCGTTAGCGACCTTCGCCATTTTCTGCTTGAGTTCTTCAACCTCTGGGGCAAGAACTACCGGCGGTACAGATTCGAGAATCTTCCGCACATACTCAGCCTCATGACGGTCCCAGCTCGGCTGCTGCTTCGCGTCACGCGACAACGCGTCCTGGAACTGTGCATTGAGGTCTCCCGGGAGCGGTGGCAAATCGGGGAGAACTTCTTTGGGGATATCTACTGTCCAACTCACACTTAATGTTTAGCACGAAGCTGCGACGAATACCACAACTTTGCGGCGCGAATACCTGCACAGACTCAAAGTGTGAAACGCGCGTCTCACGATCTAGACGCGCGGCCAAGCCGGTCAAGCGGCAAATATTCCGCGCATACGCGGTACTTCTTCAGGTTATGGCGCGCATCTACCAATGCATCGTGGTTCCCGCGCGGCACCTGTGGCAGCCTCGGCCGCCCCGCCATTTCCCAGTACTGCTTCAGCTCTCGAGTAAAGCGCGGAAGGTTCTTCGGCAACCCGGTCATGTCACCCCACAGCTGCGCCAGCACAACGTGATCGTACGCCCCCACCCATGCCCAAAGCTCCGGGGCGGAGCGGGGCGTCGTCAAGAACTCGTAGACCTCACTGCGGATCTGCTCCCGCGACTTCCATGCGGGGTGACCAGCACCGGGCAGTTTATCCAAGACATTGTCGCGCACCCACTGGTTCGCACGCGCGGCGTCAAACTCATTGGACACCGCGTAGTATTCACGGCCGTCCTCCGCGACGATGCCGATGGAGACTAGCTCAATGGTCGAGCCGTCTTCGATGAACTCTGTGTCGTAAAAGTAACGCACTAGTTCGCCTCACCCTCCGGCCCCTCAGGTTTGCGTGGCCAAAACATCACCGCTGCAACGAACAGTACGAGTAGCGGCGAAATCACATTCCTGGCTATCTCAAGTTCACTCGTGACGAGATACGCTCCCACCGCGCAGCACACGAGCACAATACGAGTAACGAGGTCCCGGTCCATCAAACGTCCTTACTTAATCCTCTTCGGGCTCGGCGCCCTCAGGATAGCGCCCCGTCTCTTCCAGATGCTTTTTGACGTCCGAAGCATACACATCCACGTACGGGTACCCGGACAACGCAGACATCTTATGCATCACGAAGTCCGTAAACGGACGCATCACCTCCCGCGAGTGCGGATCAAATCCGTGCTCCGTCGCCCAAGCGTGCGGGTCAATAGGTTCGCTGAGCTTGATGCGGACCTTCGCCGGGCGCGGAAGCACCGACCCGATCGGGTTCGCCTCGCGGGTGCCAATCATGGCCACCAAGATCACCGGCGCTCCCGTGTCCATCGCGACACGAGCCATACCGGTGCGCCCCTTGTAGATCCGACCATCCGGTGAACGCGTGCCTTCCGGGTAGATACCGAACACGTCGTTGCGATCAACAATCACCTCGCGCGCAGCCTGCTGCAGGTTCGCGCCCGCATTCGAATCACCGCGATGCACAGGGATCTGACCAACAGCGGTAAAGAAAAACCGCTTGAACCTGCCCCTCAAGCCAGGTTGCGTAAAGTACTCGCTCTTCGCCGGAAACGTGATTTGCCGACGCAGCATCAGCGGCAGATAGAACGAATCCATCACCGCTTGGTGGTTCGAGACAAGAATGACGCCGCCTTCGTCTGGCACATGCTCCGCGCCTTCAATCGTGGGACGATTCCACACGAGCAGCGCTGGACCTAGCAACGCTTTAAACGCCGAATACCACTTGTTATGCACGGTGTCTCCCTGCTAGATCCTCACGAGCCAAGTCTGCGACACCGATCATACCTGCCTGCGGGCCCAGCTCTGCGCATAGAATCTCCGGAACAGGGCGGTACCCGGAGCCAACCATGTTACGACGCAACGAATCCTTGGCATCTTCCATAAAGAGATCTGCGTCGGCGCTCACGCCACCGCCAAGGACCACTAGGCCCGGATCCATAACGTCAGCCACTATCGACAAACCACGGCCCAGCCACTCCGCAAAACTCGCAAGCGCCTTCACGCCAAGCTCATCGCCCTCGCGTGCAGCCTCCATCACGTCATGGCCCGTCGCCCGCTTATCGACGACTTTCCGGTACAAACCGCACTTCTTAAAACCGCCGTGCGCTGCGACCTCCAAAGCACAGTCTACCAACGACGTGCCCGAGGCGTACCGCTCCAAGCAGCCCTGCTTACCGCAGGAACACACGCGCCCATCTGGCACAACAGTCAAGTGCCCGAACTCGGGGGCAGTGCCGAACGATCCGCGGTAAATCTTGCCATCAATCATCAGCGTTGCGCCGATACCGGTACCGACGGCAAAGAACACCCAGATATCCGCATCCTTTGCTGCGCCAAATCGGTATTCACCCCAGGCTGCCGCGTTCGCGTCGTGCTCAAGGCGGACTGGTAGCCCCAGAGCCTCCTCAAGCTGCGCCCGAACCGGCTGGTCGTTGCGCCACGGCAAATGCGGGGCGAACCGCACGATCTCGCAGTCCGGGTCAAGAAAACCGGCGATAGCCAAGCCGACAGCATCAACCACGTACTCCCGCTGCAGCTGCCGCACCATATCGACGATGACGTCGATAAGCTCATCACCAGTCTGCGGAGTACCAGTAGATATCGATGCAACGATGCGCCCAGAGTCATCAACCACTGCTGCGCGAGTATTCGTCCCGCCGATATCAAAACCGACAGTCAGCTTGGATTCAGTAGACATACATGACCATGCTAGTCGCCGAGAGCCTGAGAAAATAATAATTTCTCACACCGCTCCCCCAACACCTGCCACGAAAACTCCCGCTGCACATGGCGTCGACCCGCCTCCCCCATCGATTCCCGCAGCAGGGGATCACGCAGCAGACGCACCAACGCCTCGACAAGTGCATCATCATTCTTATCGACGACCACTCCGCTGTGGTCCGTCACCGTTTCCGGCGCACCGCCCGAATCACCAGCGACCACCGGCACCTCACACGCCTGGGCCTCGAGAAACACAATCCCGAGACCCTCAACGTCGAGGCCTCCGCCGCGGGTACGAACCGGCATCGCGAACACGTCTGCAGCCGCAACGATTCGACACAGGTCATCGTCGCTGACCCGCCCGGTGAACCTGACACCGTCGACGCCCTCCGCCATCGCGTGAAGCCGACGGGCATACGGCCCCTCCCCAACAATCACCAACTGTGCACCCGGCACCCGCTGGCGCACTCGCGGCAGGACGCGGATCAACCGGTCTTGCCCTTTGCGTTTCACCAGACGCGACGCACACACAATCAGCGGAGACTCCGCGCCGATTCGGAACGAAGCTCTGGTCTCCAACTTCTCCTGCTGCGTTGCGGGCGCGTAGCGGGACGTCGATACGCCTGAGGGAAGCGCAACGAACTGAGGATTCGGACCAAACGCTTCCTTGAATCGCCCCAGTGTGTACTCCGAAATGTACGTGATTACATCGGCACTACCGCCAATCGTTCGCAGCAGTCGACGACCAACGCGAAACATTGACCACCCGACCTCATGGCCATGCGTCGTTGCCACAACCCGCGAAGCACCCGCACGCTTCGCAGCACCCCCCATCACTCCAAGAGGAGCTGCAGCACCAAACCACACCGTATCGACGTGCTGTTCCCTGATAATTCGCTGCATCATCCTCCGGACAGCAGGAGTAGGCAACATCACCGGAAAAGGCCAACGAATAATCGTGTACGGCTGTTCCGCATCCCATGCGAGAGCAGCCGCCTTATCCTGCATCGAGGCAAACACAATGATGCTCTGCGCCCCACGACGGTGAACGACCTCCTGCACATAATCCCGCAAGTACGACTGAATCCCACCGACAGTCGGTGGGAAATCATTCGTCACCAATAAAACAGTCATGGTGCCTAGTAACGGACAGCGCCCTGGACCGGCATCGAATTCAACGGGACAACCTGAACCGGAATACCGTAGTCAGAGGCATGCACAACCATGCCGTCGCCGATATACATGCCAACGTGCGTCACTCCCGGGTAATAACCGACAATGTCACCTGGCTGCAGATCCCCCATGCTCACCGGCATGCCACCAGCAAGCTGAGCCTGCGAGGTACGCGGGATCGCCTTACCGTTCTGCCCGTAAGCCCACACCATGAGCCCAGAGCAGTCGAACGCCGACGGCCCCGTCGCGCCCCAGCCATAAGGCTTGCCAACCTGCGCGAGCGCGGCACCGACAACCCCATCCCCCACCGGAGGCAACGAGCCAGCATCAACGGGGTGCAGACGTCCCTCCCACAACGAACGCGCTTCCGGCGACAAATTATCGACGCGCGCCTCAATCTCCTCAATCTGTCCCTGCAGCGCCTCGCGCTCACGCTCGAGCTTCGAACGCTTTGAATCAAGGTCATTTCGGAGATACTGCGCTTCCGCAAGGGCTACGTTTGCAGCATTCGCCTTCGTTGCCGCGTCCTGGGCAGCGCCTTCGTACTCGCGGAGCACGCTTTGCTGCTTGCGGGACAGCGAATCCAGGTACGCAGCACGGTCAATAGCAGTCTGGGGACTACCAGAGTCCAGCGTTGTAAGGATCACATCGGCCTGGACGTTGCGGTACCGGGAAGCAGCGAGGCGGTCTACTTCCCTTTGGAGATCATCACGAGCGATTTTCGCAGCTTGGACTTGGGTACGCGCATCCGCCGCGTCAGACTGCAAGCGCTCAAGTTCCTCCGACTTCGCGGCAATATCATCCTCGACGCCCTTGAGCTCTTCTACCTTTGCGGTGACCTCATGCGAAAGCTCATCAACCTGATGAATCAGTTCCTCGACATCATCCGCTACTGCGGACGGAGCAGCAACGCTACTGCCCACAACGACAGAGAGCGATGCACCCAGCGCCACGCGCTTCCCCCAGGAACGCCCATTTGCAACATGACGCGCATGTAAAGAGTGTTTAGCCACTTAAAGCCCCTTCGCTGGCAAGAAAAACTATCACCAATATAGCGAGAGGGGCTTAAAGTTACAATCTTGTAATTCTTCTGCCGACCCCCACCACAATCGTTTGGATCGGCCGATAAATACCGTGCTTAGAAGCGCACAGCGGAGTGCACTGGCATCATGTGCAGCGGACGCTCAGCGACCGGTGCGTTGGTGTTCAGTGCATCAATGATGGTGCCGTTGCCGGTGTAGATACCAACGTGGGAAGCGCCACCGTAGTAAGCCACGATGTCACCAGGCTGAAGCTGATCAAGCGGAACCGGAGTACCCGCAGCCGCCTGCGCCTGCGAGGTACGAGGGATGGACTTACCAGCCTGCGCATATACCCAGGAGGTGAAACCGGAGCAGTCGAACACGTTCGGGCCCGCAGCGCCGTATACGTATGCAGCACCAATCTTTGTACGTGCAATATCGACCAGGCGCTGACCTGCGGAGACCTGCGGCGCTGGAGCAACTGCCGGCGCAGCAACGTTTGCGGAGTATGCCTTCGCGACTGGCGCCTTGAACTGAGCCTCGACGTTTGCCAGCCATGCACCAAACGAAGGTACGTTGTTGACGCCAGGAACCGCTCGAACCTGCGCAATTGCCGTAGGGACATCAGCATTGGACTTCTGACCTGCCAGGGATGGGATCCAAGCCTCGATGCCAGGAATCGCAGCGATGCCCGGCACGTTCTCAATACCTGGGACCTGAACAGCTACCGGCGAGTTCGGGACGCGAACCTCAGCCGCCTCTGCAGAGATTGGCGAGAGCAGCGAGGCACCTGCAGCTGCTGCGGTCACTACCGCGACGTTACGTGCAGTGCTGTGTGCCTGACGACGGTGCTTAGCCATAATTGTAAAACTCCATATCTTCTCTTTTGCCGACCGAGTTAGCTGACGGGTTGGGCTAGAGAACCAGCCTTACGACTTCCACGGAAAACTCCGCTCTCGTTCGCATTCACCCCAGAGAGAAAATCCTGCTTGGGTCCCCGGCTTCCCGAAGCCACTAAGGCTCAGGGAATTAGGCGTTATATGTACTTACTGTTTGCTTTCAACGGCTGTTGCTGCAATGTCTCGATTAGGTTACGAAACGGAAACATCTTTGTCCAACGACACGGCCGTTATCGTTCCGTTATTTTTCCCTCCCCTCATTCCGCGCGAATTTTCCTGAGAACTACAAGCAGAGCGCCACAATGTACCGAACCTGACGAATGACCTTCTACCTGCGCTTTTGCGAACCTTCCTCACCTGTACACAGAGAGCCGATTTGGTAAGAATGCACTAAATCACTCTTATGTGACATTACTCACTAATATTGTGTAACGCTTCCATAACGCTTCGAAATGGCTTCAAATTCCTCCGCCTTCAGACGTGAAGCGGTGAGCCATTGCTCCGCATTTATACCAAGTGCCGTAACAGAACGAAGCCTGAAGTGGGCTTGTGTCATAGCACGAGTGAGATAAAGGTGCTGGGTTCCAAAAGTGAACTGACCAGACATACAAAAACGCCCTGGCCAGCTGTACTCTCGTACAACCAACCAGGGCGCCTTGAGCGACCGCTAGTGTGTTAGAGCCTATTCAGAAGCATTGCGGTCATCGAGGTGTTTGGTTTCCTCGAGCTTGCGCAACGTCTCGATCTCCTCATGGTGGTTCTCGCGCTGCGCGTCCCGGACGCGCTCGGAAACGCCAAGCTCAGCAGGTTTGAACTTACCGATGGTCTCGGAGTCAGCGAAGCCGAGCTGGTTGAGGCGCTTCGGAACCGGAGCACCAGCGTAATCGAGTGGCACTGGGTGTCCATGCTCGTCGACTGGGCCAAGCGGCTGGTGGATCTCCACAAACGCACCGTTAGGCAGCTTCTTGATGATGCCCGTTTCGATACCGTGCTCCAGAACCTCACGGTCGGAACGCTGCAGACCAACACAGATACGGTAGGTCAGCCAGTATGCGAACGGCGGCAAGACAATGAGACCGATGCGACCGAACCAGGTCATCGCGTTCAGCGAGATCTGGAAGAAGTGAGCAACGTGGTCGTTGCCACCGGAAATCGTCAGCAACAGGAAGAACACGAGTGCCATCACACCGAGGCCGGTACGCACTGGAACGTCACGTGGGCGCTGCAGCAGGTTGTGGTGCGCCGTGTCACCGGTCACCTTCGCTTCGATGAACGGGTAGCTGATCAGCAGGACGACCATGACGCCACACATGAGGGCAACCCAGAAGGCACCCGGAATGGTGTACGGGCCGAGGTAGAGCTCCCACGCTGGCATGACACGAGCTGCGCCGTCAGTCCACAGCATGTAAACGTCAGGCTGCGAACCGGCAGAGACCTGCGACGGGTTGTATGGGCCGATGTTCCAAATGCCGTTGATGGTGGTCAGACCAGCCATAGCAGCGAGGACACCGAAGACAACCATCATGAAGCCGATCGCCTTGACTGCGAAGACCGGCATAATGCGGATGCCAACAACGTTGTTCTCCGTACGGCCGGGGCCTGGGAACTGGGTATGCTTCTGGAACCAGACGAGCAGCAGGTGCGCTGCGATCAGAGCCAGGATCACGCCCGGGAGGATCAGAACGTGCAAGATGTAGAAGCGGTCCAGCATAAGGTCAGACGGGAAGTCGCCGCCGAAGATTGCCCAGTGCATCCAGGTACCGATGATCGGGATACCAACAATGATGGCGGACATAATACGGAGGCCAACACCAGAGAGCAGGTCGTCTGGCAGGGAGTAACCCATGAAGCCTTCGGCCATGCCGATGAGAATCAGGGTAACGCCGATGACCCAGTTAGCCTCACGTGGGCGGCGGAACGCACCGGTGAAGAAGATACGCATCATGTGGGCGAACATCGCCATCATGAACATCAGCGCAGCCCAGTGGTGCATCTGACGAACGAACAGGCCACCGCGGACCTCGAATGAAATATTCAGAGCCGTGGCGTACGCGCGTGACATTTCCACGCCGTTGAGCGGTAGGTACCCGCCGTCGTAGATCACCTTCGTAATGGAAGGGTCAAAGAACAGCGCGAGGTAAATACCTGTCAGCAGCAAGATAATGAAGCTGTACAGCGCCATCTCACCGAGCATGAAAGACCAGTGGCTCGGGAAGACCTTATTCAACTGTGGCCGGAGGAAACCGGCTACCGTGTACCGCGAATCAACGTTGTCCGCGGCTTGTGCAAGTTTAGTACTCATTAGGATTTACGCTCCCAGAATGCCGGGCCGACGGGCTCGATGAAGTTTCCGTTGGCGATGAGGTAACCGTCTTCGTCAACAGTCACAGGAAGCTGAGGCAGAGCACGGGCAGCCGGTCCGAAGATCGGTTTGCCGTACTGCAGTGCGTCGAACTGCGACTGGTGGCACGGACAAAGGATGCGGTTCGTCTGCGCTTCGTAAAGCGAGGTCGGGCAACCAATGTGCGTACAAATCTTGGAGTATGCGTAGTAATCCCCGTAGTGGAAATCTTCCTGACCTTCACGCTCAACGACGCGGCGTGCGTCTTCCGAGCGGAGGCGGATCAGCATAACTGCATTACGAGGGCCATGCAGCGAGTGCATGTGATGTTCGTATACGTCTCGCTCTGGGTCGTAAATGTCACCATCGTTGACATCCTCCGGGTAGAGCGGGAATACCGTCTCCATGGAAGCAGCAGCGAGGTCTTCTGGACGCATACGCACCAGGCGGGAAACACCTGCCGTGGAGTAGTGCGAGCCAGCTACGCCTTCGTGCAGCTCGGCGATCGCGCCAGTGTCGCGACCGAGGTAAACCTTGACGCCCTTCTCCTGCATGGTCCACCCGTGTGTCCAAAGCGTGCCATCACCTAAGTAGTTAAGGTCGTGGCGCTTCTTCCACGGGTTTTTGATCATGCCACCGAGGGGTGCAACGACCATGAGGCCGGCGAGAACACCAGCGGTGCCAAGCAGACCCTTCATTGCCTTACGACGACCAAGGGTGGAAGTCTCCCAGGCATCATTCAGAAGAGCGGTCGTCGTGCGACGGTCCAATTCGGAAGAGCGGCCGTCGTGACGACGCTGTACGGAGATCTCCTCAGGGATGAACTTCTTCACGTACTGGACGATCGCGATACCCAGGGCGGCAAAACCGACACCAGAAGTAAGGCCGAGCAGTGGCGTGTAAAGCGTGTAAACCCAGAGTCCTTCATCGCCATGGAAGCGTGGCTCCCATGGCCAGAAGAGATAGACACCGAGGAACGCGATTCCGCAGAGCACCGAAATAATCAACCAAATGTTGATTCCGAGCTCGGAAGACTTCTCGCGTGGGTCGCCATCAACTGGGAACCGCTCCTTGCGGTACGCAACGGTGACGTCGTCGAGTTCCGTGCCCAGAGCAGCGAGCTCCGCATTATTCATGCGGTCCAAATCTTGGGATGTGTAGTTCTTGTTTACTTCACTCATGAGCGCGATCCAATCCAGATAGCTGCGGCAGCAACGAGCGTTACGCCGATCATCCACATAGCCATACCTTCAGAAACTGGGCCAAGGCCACCAAGGGCGTAACCGCCAGGGCTTGGGGTTTCCTTCGAGGACTTAATAAACGCAATGATGTCGCGCTTCTCGTCGGCGCTGAGCTGGCGATCCGAGAACTTTGGCATGTTCTGCGGGCCAGTCAGCATCGCCTGGTAGATCTCCTGCTCATTCGCAGGGTCCAACTCCGGCGCATACTTACCAGAAGATAGTGCGCCACCGCGGCCGGTGAAGTTGTGGCAAGACGCGCAGTTCAAGCGGAAGAGCTCGCCGCCACGTGCGACGTCGCCAGCCTGAATCTGGCCATCGTAGTTCTTACCGCGAAGCTCTTCCTTCGCGAGTGAACCGTCTGGGTTGTACACCAGCTCCGGTCCCCCACCGTTGGCAGCAACATAGGCAGCCAGTGCCAGTGCTTGGGACTCGGTGTAACGAGGACGCTTGCGTTCAGCCTGAGCGTCATTCGACATCATCGGCATACGTCCGGAGTTGACCTGGAAGTACACAGCACCTTCGCCGGTGCCGATCAGGGACGGGCCGCGGCCTTCAACACCCTGGAGGTTTGCGCCATGGCAAGTGATGCAAGCGACGTCGTAAATGTCCTTGCCTTCTTGAATCATTGCCTGGTCATCTTTTTGCGCAGTAGCGACCTGCGCGTTCGGGGCAAGCGCCGATGCGAGGAAACCCGCACCCGTGAGGCCGAGCGTCAAGGCTGCTGCACCAGCAAAGGTGCGCTGCGCCTTGCGCCGACTGCGCTTTTTCTTAGGTGATTTTTCCATCTTGTTCCCTTTGAGCGTCAGTGTCTAATACAGATAAATGGCCTTCCGTCATTTCGACGGCGACTCTACGTATCAGATACCTATTGAACGATATACAGAGTAATGAAGACGCCGACCCAAATTACGTCAACAAAGTGCCAGTAGTAAGAGGTCACCATTGCTGCAGTAGCTTGTGCCGGAGTGAACTTCGACTTAGATACGCGGAGCAGCACAACCACGAAGGCAATGATGCCGGCGGTCACGTGCGCCATGTGGAAGCCAGTGATGATGAAGAACACTGACCCGAAGACACTCGCCTGAATGGTCACGCCGTGCATGATCATTTCTCCCCACTCGAAAGCCACGAGTCCGAGGAAGACAACGCCAAGCGCGATAGTTACCGTGAACCATTTGCGGAGCCCAAAAACGTCACCCCTTTCTGCTGCAAATACGCCGAACTGAGAAGTCACGGAAGAAGACACAAGCACGATCGTGATGATCAAGCCGAACATCACGTTCAGGTGTGCCGTCTGGTTATCCCAGTCGCCTGCGGTCATACCGTTTGCACGCGAGGTGAAATACATCGCGAACAAACCGGCAAAGAACATCAACTCTTGGGCGAGGAACGCGATCGTGCCAACGCTGACCATGTTTGGTCGGTTCAGCGCCGGGACACGATTCTGCGGTGTCGCCATACCTTGGTTAGAAATTGCGGTCGTCACGCATGTGATTATCCCCTGTTTTTGGGTCAAAGTCATCTCCTTTCACCCACAAACTTTTCGGCAGATTTCGCGCTAACCTGCCTTTTCTGGCCTAATAGCGCTCGAAGGAAATAACTTTCTGCGATACCGGGAACTTTTCTAGCCACTCATCCGACTACATCAATGCAGGTCACAACTTTCTCGACTTCATTCAGCTCACTTTCGGCTGATTTTTAGGCAATCCAGGATTCTTTTTCATCGACTCTTTGCGGTGTTTCAAAAGTTCCCAATAGTGATGGGACTCACATTCCACCGCTGCCGTTTCCGACTGCAGACCTACTTTCGTATGACCCCCAAGTGTTACGAATGAGTTCAACCGAAAGGATGAAAATAGCAAGCAAAAATCCCCTTCAGCCTTAGCTGAAGGGGATCAGTTTTCGCCGACACCTCCCGAAGGCGGGGAGGTCAGCGAATCTTTAGTGCTTCTCGCGCGGGATACCGTACTGGAGATTCAGCTGCGTAGTGGTCCACACGAGGAATACTGCGCCAAACACGACGAGCCACAGCTGCCAGAATGCAATTCCGAGTCCGAGGAACATAACCGCACCAGACATTGCGAACGGCCAGATGGAGCTTGGCGAGAAGAAGCCGAGCACGCCTGCGCCATCTTCAACCTCTGCCTCTTCCCAGTCTTCCGGAACAACGTCCATGCGACGCTCGGTGATGTCGAGGTAGACGGCGAGCATGAAGCAGAGCGCAGTAGCGAGAACTAAGCCAACGCCACCGACCCATTCGAGCCCGTAGAGGTAAGCATCTTCGCCAATCCACGCTGTGCTGATCATGTAGAAGACTGCCATCAGCGCCAGGAAGGTACCGATTGCGTAGAAAACTTTTGAACCAGTTGCCATTTCTCTGCCTTCTCTTTCTATACCGTCGCGTTAGGGTCGTTGGTGTTGTTGCCGTCGCGGGTGCCGTGGCGGTCAGACACGAACGGACGTGTGGAGGTGGCGTACGGCGCTTCGCCGATGGATGCGAGCGCATCGGAGTTTGGCGCCTCAGGGTTGTCAATACGGAACTGAATGTACTGAGCAAACTTTTCTGGGGTCACGGCACGAACCTCGAAGTTCATCATCGAGTGGTAAGTACCGCACATCTCGGCACAGCGACCAACGAATGCGCCAGTCTTATCGATCTTCTCAATCTGGAATGCACGCTGCTGCTGGTTCACCTCTGGGTGAGCGTAGGTATCACGCTTGAAGAGGAATTCAGGAACCCAGAATGCGTGGTTCACGTCACCGGACGCAAGGCGGAACTCAATCGCACGATCGGTTGGCAGGACGAGCACCGGAACCTCTTCGGTAGTACCGAGAGTCTCAATCTCATTGAAATTGAGGTACGAGAGGTCACCGGTAGAAGTGCCGTGGATCGGGTTCGGGTTCTTAATATTCTCGTCGTCGTACTTCGTTGCCTCGGCCTTGGCCTGACGCTCGGTGTCAACACCGTCATATGCCTGACCGTTAGAGGTGAACTCGCCGTCAACGTTTGCGTAGCCAAACTTCCAGTTCCACTGGTATGCGGTTACGTCAACCGTCACCTTCGGGTCCTTGCCGAGGGCTGTAGTCTTCGTCTGCGCCTGGACGGTGAAGAAGAAGAGCACCATAACAATGACGATCGGAATGATCGTCAGCACAAGTTCCAGCGGCACGTTGTACTGGAGCTGCTTCGGGAACTCAGACTTGCCGCGCTTCTCCTGGCTCTTCGCGTTCCACTTGAAGATCGCAGTGAGGAACAAGCCCCACATGATGATGCCGATAATCCATGCTGCAACCCAGGTCCATACCCAGAAGTTGTACATCTGCTCACCCTCAGGGGTAACAGGATCTGGCCAACCCATATCCAGCACCTTCGAGAGCGCCTCTGGCGGTGCAACCTCACAGCCCGTCAGCGCGAGACCGCCCAGCAGGAGCGATCCGGCAACTGCGATTTTCTTCGCGAAGTTGCGGTCCTTTACCTTTTCCACGTGTGTCTGCCTTCCTGTCCACACTCGCTGTTTACGGCAGGACGCACAAACAGGTGCGCCCAAGCATTGTTACTCCGTCAGAATAGTGGATAAGGCGCAGCGCCTCTGAATTCTTTAGATTTTGAGTCGAGGTAAGCATTCGTAGTCAGCTGACGTCTTTTACCGTGTATGCAAAAGCCGTGCACTCAACGGGTTTTGCATAAAACGGTACAAACGTCCTGGTAAGAGCTTTATTTTTCACTCAAATTGCTCAACCATAAGTTGGCCCCCTTTTGGGGACCGAATAAAGGATGAAGAATTTCCGCATTTTGGCGCTGGTTTCGTTGGTTCGCGCATCTCCTACAGAAAACCCTATTGTTGATTGGAAGAAATGCTTCGTGGCCCAGCACTCCGCACGGCTGCGTACACCTTATATATAGGAGAGGTTTTCAAGTCTATGTGTGGCCTGTTGGCTCTACTCACCACAAACAGCAATGCCGCAAGCTTCGTGGAAGCCGCGGAACGTGCGTTGCCCTGCATGTATCACCGTGGCCCTGATGCCGCCGGCACCTGGAACGACGACCACGCCGTTTTTGGTTTCAACCGCCTTGCCATTATCGATCTCGAGCATTCTCACCAACCCCTACGCTGGGGCCCGAAGGAGAATCCGGAGCGCTACGCGCTGACGTTCAACGGCGAGATTTATAACTACATCGAGCTTCGCGAGGAACTGCAGGAGGCAGGCTACGATTTCAATACCTCGGGCGACGGTGAGCCAATCGTTGTTGGCTTCCACCACTGGGGAGAGAAGGTTGTCGAACACCTGCGTGGCATGTTCGCGTTTGTCATTTGGGATACCGAGACACAGCGTATGTTCGCGGCACGTGATCAATTCGGCATTAAGCCCTTGTTTTACGCCACTACCCCGGTCGGTACCGTGTTCGCCTCCGAGAAGAAGTCCATCCTAGAAATGGCTCCAGAGCTGGAGATTGGTCTCGAGTTAGATCGGCGAGCTATCGAGCACTACGTTGACCTGCAGTATGTTCCCGAACCAGAAACGTTGCACGAGAGCATTCGACGCGTGGAGTCTGGCTGCACGGTGTCACTGACGCCTGGCGGTGAAGTCACATCGGAGCGCTACTTCAAACCACACTTCAAGCCCCAGCAAATCCCACAAGGTCAAGAGCAGAAGCTTTACGACAGGATCGCTCAGGCGCTCGAAGACTCCGTCGAGAAGCATATGCGAGCGGACGTCACCGTCGGTTCTTTCCTCTCGGGCGGCATTGATTCGACAGCGATTGCGGCCCTGGCGAAGAGGCACAATCCAAACTTGCTGACGTTCACCACCGGCTTCGAGCGCGAGGGCTACTCCGAGGTAGACGTGGCTGCGGAGTCCGCTGAGGCGATTGGTGTTGAGCACATCGTGAAGATTGTCTCGCCTGAAGAGTACGCGGACGCGGTGCCGAAGATCATGTGGTACCTCGATGATCCGGTCGCGGACCCTTCGCTTGTCCCGCTGTTCTTCGTCGCACAGGAGGCCCGCAAGCACGTCAAGGTGGTGCTCTCGGGTGAGGGTGCCGACGAGCTGTTCGGTGGGTACACCATCTATAAGGAACCGCTGTCGCTCGCGCCGTTCGAGAAGTTGCCGACGCCTCTTCTACGGGGACTGAACAGGCTAAGCCGTGTGCTGCCGGAAGGCATGAAGGGCAAGAGCTTACTCGAACGCGGTACGACCCCAATGGAGGACCGTTACTACGGTAACGCTCGTTCCTTTAACTTCGAGCAACTACAGCGTGTGCTGCCTTGGGCGAAGCGCGAGTGGGACCACCGCGAGGTCACCGCGCCGATTTACGCCACATCGACAGAGATGGATCCAGTTGCCCGGATGCAAAACTTGGACCTGTTTACCTGGATGCGCGGCGATATCTTGGTCAAGGCGGACAAGATGAACATGGCGAACTCGCTGGAGTTGCGCGTGCCGTTCCTGGATAAGGAGGTCTTTGAGGTCGCACAGACGATTCCGTACGACCAGAAGATCGCGCACGGCACCACCAAGTACGCGTTGTGTAAGGCGATGGAGCAGATCGTTCCGCCGCATGTTCTCCACCGCAAGAAGCTGGGATTCCCTGTTCCGATGCGCCACTGGCTGGCCGGCGATGAGCTCTTTGGTTGGGCGCAGGACACGATCCGTGATTCGCAGACCGACCATATCTTCGCCAAGGACCAGGTGCTGGAGATGCTCAAGGAGCACCGTGACGGTGTTTCCGATCATTCGCGTCGCCTTTGGACGGTGCTTGCGTTTATGATCTGGCACGGCATTTTTGTCGAGCATCGCATTGATCCGGGCATCGAGCACAAGGAATACCCGGTTCAGCTTTAAGGAGGACCTGCTCATGTGGACCAAGAAACGAGTACTGACCACCATCGTTGCGATGCTCAGCGCGTTACTGCTTGCAGTTGGCGCCGTGGCGTTCGTCTACGGTCCGACGCTCACCGCGATGCTGACGGGCACCGCTCGTTTCGCGGGGACACAGACGCCGAAGCGGTATAGCGCGACGGTGCTCGCGCTCGCCGAGCAGGGCATCTACGCCGACTCAACAGAGTTCGAGGAGGCGAAGGCCCGCGCAAAGGAGGCCGCAAAGCAGGCTGATACGCTTCACGACGTTTACCCCGCCCTCGAGGACGCAGTCAAAGCTGCTGGCGGGAAGCACTCCCGTCTGATTGAACCTGGTAACCCTAACCTCGGCTGGACTATGGAAGAGAAGTCGGAAGCCGCAGTCAGCGTCGAGGGCCGCGTTGCGGTGGCAACCGTGCCTGGCGTCGATCGGCACGATGATGTGCAGGGCTACGCAGACACGCTCGCGACTGGCCTGGCTTCCGCACGTGATACCGGGGCATGCGGGGCGGTCGTTGACCTGCGTGGCAACGACGGTGGCGACATGGGCCCAATGGTCGCAGGCCTCTCCTCACTGTTGCCGGACGGCACGGCACTCGAGTTCGTATCGCGGACGAACACCACGCAGGTCACGGTTGAGGGGAACTCGGTGACCGGCGGCGGCACCCCGATCACGACTTCTGGCGGGAAGTGGGATGCGCCGGTGGCGGTCTTAGTCGATGGCGACACTGCTTCGTCGGGCGAGGCCACGATGCTGTCGTTCCGGGGACTTGAGCGCTCACAAAGTTTCGGCTCCCCTACCGCAGGCTACGCCTCGGCCAATATGGTGTACGACTTCCCGGACGGCAGCCTGCTAATGCTGACTATCGCGAAGGACAAGGCACGCACTGGCGAGGAGTTCGCCGAAGATCCGGTGCAGCCCGACGTCGAAACCGATGTGCCGTTCGAGCAAGCGATGCAATGGCTTGCGACCGAGCACGGTTGCAACTAGTCCACGCAGACGAAACACCCCGCGCTCCCCTCAATCATGAGGTGGGCGCGGGGTGTTGGCGTCGAAAAGCTACTGCTTAGTTGAAGCTATCGCCGCACGCGCAGGCCGAGCCAGCGTTCGGGTTATCGATGGTGAAGCCCTGCTGCTCGATGGTGTCAGCGAAATCGATCGTTGCACCGGTGAGGTACGGCACGCTCATCTTGTCCACGACGAGGCGCACACCCCCGACAACGTCAGCCTTGTCGCCGTCGAGCTCGCGGTCGTCAAAGTACAGCTGGTAGCGCAGGCCAGCGCAGCCGCCTGGCTGAACAGCGATGCGAAGCGAAAGGTCGTCGCGGCCTTCCTGGTCGAGCAGAGCCTTCGCCTTTGCAGCCGCTGCTTCAGTAAGGGTCACGCCCGTGGCAGAGGTAGGTGCAGTCATTCTTTCTCCTTGCTTAGCGAATATCTTCACGCAAGATGCGTGCTTCGGAGTGTGGCACTAGCGTACTCGCATCACACCGTCATCGTCTACAGCGTATGGGAGCGGGCGCTTATTCCCCACTTTCGGGGACGGCCTTGTAGCCTGTATAGCGTGAAACTTCCTTGGCAGAAATCTGATGAGGCTCCAGCCGCCGCTGCTGCCGCAGCGAATCGAGCGGAGACTCCCGAAACCGACGCGGAACCCGCGAAGAAGTACCCGAAGGGCTACACCCCTCCGAAGGGTCGGCCGACGCCGAAGCGCCTTGATCAGGAGATTAAGCGCGGCGTGGTCCGCGACCCCAACGCGACAACTCCCGCTCAGCAGTACCAGAAGAATAAAGAGCTGAAGAAGTCGATGTCGAAGGAGGAGTGGAAGGCATACAAGAAGCAGCAGCGCGAAGAGGCGAAGAAGCACAATCGCGAGGTCCAAGCCAAGATGGACGCTGGCGACGAGCGCTACCTCATGGACCGCGACCGTGGCGAAACCCGCCGCTTCGTCCGCGACTGGGTAGATTCGCGCCGCTTCATGAACAACTACGCGATGCCGTTAGCGATCCTGCTGTTCCTCATCCTCTTCATCGGCTCCTGGTACCCGGAGATCGCCGGCGCCATCGCTATTTTGCCGATGGTGTTTATCGTGCTGATTCTTGGTGAGGCATTCCTGATCGGCAAGCGTGCGAACAACGCTGTGCGCGCGAAGTTCCCTGGTACGGCTGATACCGGCTTCGGCCTTGGTATGTACGCGTTCTCCCGCGCGTCGCAGCCGCGGAAGTGGCGCTCGCCGAAGCCACAGGTGCGCATCGGCGAGACCGTGAACTAACTGGGTAAAGGACGTTTCATGGCTGTTGCATTCGACCCGATTGAGCATCCAAGCGAAACCCTGCGCCGCGAGCTTTCCCGCGAACTACTGCGCAGCCCGGAGGGGCGCGGTCTCGGTCGCGTGGGAACGATCGCGGAGTGGACCGCTTCGGTGCAAAACCGTACGCGCCCGGTTGCGTTCCGTCAGCCGCAGTGCGTGCTTGTCGCCGGTAACCACGGTGTCGCAGCACGCGATATTTCCGCGCAGCCACACGACGCCGCCTGGACCACTGTAAAGCAGATTGCGGCAGGTGGCGGTGTCGCTCGCGTTGCAGCGGAGGCCGCGGGCGCGTCGATTATTCAGATTAATGACTACTTAACGCTGCCGACAGGCGCGATAGACCGGCAAGCCGCCATGACGCCCGAGGCGTTCGAGCAGGCAGTCGCGCACGGTGCTCGCGTCGTTGACCAGGGCGTAGACAGTGGAGTTGACCTGTTCATTCCTGGAGACATTGGCGTCGGCAATTCGACGGTCGCCGCCGCCGTCTATGGCGCGCTGTCGCGCACCGAGCCGGTCAAGGTCATCGGGCGCGGCTCGGGCATCGACGACAACGTCTGGAAAGTGAAAGTTGCGGCAATTCGGGACGCCATGTTCCGGGTGCGCACCTTTAGTGACGACGTCCCCCGCGTCCTTGCCGAGCTTTCGGGGCCAGATTTCGCGTTCCTTGTCGGTATGTTCGCGCAGGCCGCGGTTCGTCGAACCCCCGTACTTTTCGACGGCCTCTACGCCACCGTCGCCGCCTACGCCGCCGAGCGCCTCGCACCCGGCACGAAGCAGTGGATCATGGCGGGCCAGCTCAGTCCGGAACCCGCCCAGATGCTGGTGCTCCAGGCCCTCGATATCATTCCGGTGCTGGCACTGGACTTGTCGCTCAACCAGGGAGTGGGCGCGCTCGCAGCGCTGCCGCAAATCAACCTGGCTTCTGAGCTCGTTACTACAGTGCTCGGGCCGGAGGCCCCAGAGGGCGCCCCGGCCTGAGATCCCTCTAGTTCTCGGCTGGGACGAGCGTGTGGTTCCAGCCGTGGACGTCTTCGACCGAGCCGTCCTGGATACCGCGCAGGCGCTCGCGCAGCTGCATGGTGATGGTGCCGGCCTCATTGTTGTTTACGGTGAACTCACCGTGGCGGCCCAGCACGCGCCCGACCGGAGTGATCACCGCTGCGGTACCGCATGCAAGCGTCTCACTGATGGTGCCGTTTTCAGCGCCCTTGTGCCACTGCTCCACCGTGATCTTGCGCTCCTCGGTGCTGTAGCCGAGGTCTTCCGCAACCTGCAGCAGCGATTTGCGGGTGATGCCAGCCAGGAGGGAACCGGACAGTGCTGGGGTGATCAACTTCGCGTCCTTCCCGCTGCCCTCGACGAACATGAGGTTCATGCCGCCCATCTCTTCGATGTACTTGCGCTCAATGGCGTCGAGCCAGACAACCTGGTCGCAGCCCTTTTCTTCTGCCTCGGCTTGCGCGAGCAGGGAACCCGCGTAGTTGCCGGCGAACTTGGCGTCACCGGTGCCGCCGGGCGCCGCGCGGACGTATTCCTCGGAGATCCACACGCTGACGGGCTTGACGCCGCCGGAGAAGTAGGCGCCAGCTGGGGATGCAATGAGGTAATAGGTGTAGGTGCTCGAGGGCTTCACCCCGAGCGTCTTCTCGGTGCCAATCATAAATGGACGCAGGTACAGCGCCGCTTCCCCGCCAGCTTCGGGGACCCAGTCCTTATCAATCGCCACCAGCTGCTGCAGCGACTCGATGAACAGATCCTCCGGCAGCTCAGGCATTGCCAGGCGATGCGCGGAATGGGCAAAACGCGTCGCATTCTGCTCGGGGCGGAACGTCGTGATCGAGCCGTCGTGGTGGCGGTATGCCTTCAGGCCTTCGAAGATCGCCTGCCCGTAGTGGAAGACGTTGGTCGCCGGGTCCAGCGAGATCGGCCCGTACGGGCGGACCTGCGCGTTATGCCAGCCGTTGGCCTCGTCCCAGTCGATGGAGACCATGTGGTCAGTAAACTCTTGCCCGAAGGCTGGGTTTGCGAGCACTGCATTGCGCTCTTCGTCAGTTGCCTTGTTCGGATTCGGGATAATTTCAAATGGTGTGCCTTGAGTCATGCAGACCACCCTACTCCCCGATTCCACTCTTTGGAACCGGAATTCCATATTTTCTTCCACGCACAAATAGCTTGCCCCGCGCCACGCGTCCCTTATTCCAGGTACCCTTGGCGATGTTCAATAATCTTAAGAAAGGCGCATGTACTCATGACTTTTTCGGTTCCTGAATCGCTGCTCCCGGTCCGGGGCGACTCCGTCTCCCTCAACTTTTCGACGTCCGCTCCGAGCGACACCGCTGCCCTCTTGCTACCCGTGACCTCGGATGACTCGAAGGTTGAGGTCCCAGTGACTTCTCTGGCACCGAAGGGTGCACTCGAGGCGCTGGAGACAGTCGGCGCGAAGGGCACCGCCGGCGAGATCACCCGCGTGGTCGTTGATGGGAAGTTGGTCATCGCCTTTGGCCTGGGCAACGCCGATGAGATTGATGACGAGACTGTCCGTCGCGCTGTCGGTTCCCTGGCTCGCACACTGTATGGCACGGAGTCTGCGGTGATTTCGACTGAGTTCGGTGTCACCCCCGTCGTGGAAGGCCTGCTGCTCGGCGCGTACAAGTACAAGGGCTTCAAAGCCCCGTGCCAGTGTGGCTGCGACGGCGAGCACGGGCTTACCGACGTCACCGTTGTAGGCAAGGAAGACGAAAAGGAAGCATTCGACCAGGCAGTGATCCTCGCCGAGTCGGTCATGCTGGCGCGCGATCTCGTGAACACGCCGTCGAACCACCTCTACCCTGCTGTGTACGCGGAGCTCATCGAGAACGTCGGCAAGCAGGTTGGACTCGAGGTCGAGGTGTTCGACGAGAAGCAGCTTGAGGAGCAGGGCTTCGGCGGCATCCTCGCGGTCGGCAAAGGCTCCGCCCGCGCGCCGCGCCTGGTGCACCTGAAGTGGACGCCTTCCGCGTCGAAGTCCTCTGTCGCGTTGGTTGGCAAGGGCATCACCTTCGATACCGGCGGCATCTCCCTCAAGCCGGGTGCAAAGATGGAGGACATGATTTCCGACATGGGCGGCTCTGCTGCTCAGTTCGGCGCAATTGTTGCAGCTGCCCGCCTCAACCTGGATGTTGCGGTCGACGCCTGGCTGCCACTCGCGGAGAACATGCCGTCCGGCACCGCTACCCGCCCGGGCGACGTGATTCGCCACTACGGCGGCATCACCAGCGAGGTACTCAACACCGACGCTGAAGGCCGCCTCGTGCTGGCGGACGCGATGGCACGCGCAGCTGAAGATAACCCTGACTTCATGATTGAGACGTCCACGCTGACCGGCGCTCAGCTCGTCGCCCTCGGCAACCGCACTGCCGGCGTCATGGGCTCTGATGAGTTCCGCGACCGCGTCGCTGCGCTGGGCCGCGAGGTCGGCGAGCAGGCCTGGGCGATGCCGCTGCTGGAGGAACAGGAAGAAGAGCTGAAGTCCCCAGTCGCCGATATCCGCAACGTCCACAATGCCCGTACCGGCGGCATGCTGTTCGCTGGCCTGTACCTGTCCCGCTTCGTCGGCGAGGACACCGAGTGGGTGCACATCGATGTTGCCGGCCCGGCGTGGAACGGTGGCTCGCCACGCGGCTACACGCCGAAGCGCGCGACGGGTGCCCCGCTGCGCACGATCGTTGCAACGCTTCGCAGCATCGCCGAGGCCAACTAGTCCCCGGACTTAGGAAAAGGACTTAGGAAAAGGGATGTTCGCCGCGCTCAAACTTGGCGCGGCGTTCTTTCTGTTCCGCCCGCTTTCGCAGGATGCGTTCTTGCTCCATTTTGCGACGCATCCGGTCTGGGTACCCGGTCTCTTCGACGTCATAAAGAGATATATTCAGCAGCGTAGCGACGGCGTCGATACCTTTGGGACCTCCGATGCGTCGGCGGGTGTAGTTGCCCTCTTCATCGACAAGCACGACGGACATCTCGTTGACCATCGTTTCCGGCTCAACAAACCCCTCAACGAAGGCACGCTTCGCAACCCATTCCTGGAGGTAGGCAGCGTCTTCCGGCCGGATGGTTTCGCCGGGTGCGCGTGGGGGTTTGAAGGTGGTCTGCTTCTTCCGCTTGCCGAACAGGTTAAACACTTCTCTCATCATACGGATATTTCTCGACGCCCCAATTCTGCGTTTGGTGGCCTTCAACAAATTAGTTGCCCCCGAAAGGCACGAAAGTCTTCGGTGACAGGTACGCTATTGACCTGTATAGCTTCTACGAAAATGTATCTGCGAGGAGACTAAATTATGGCGCACTCTGTCGAGATGCCTGAGCTGGGCGAATCCGTCACGGAAGGCACTATCACCACCTGGCTGAAGGAAGTCGGCGACAAGGTAGAGGTCGACGAACCATTGCTGGAGGTTTCCACCGATAAGGTCGACACGGAGATTCCTTCCCCTGTCGCCGGTGTAATCCTCGAGATTAAGGCCGAGGAAGACGACACCGTTGATGTCGGTGACGTGATTGTGATTATCGGCGAAGAAGGCGAAGCCCCGGCATCGGACTCGGCAAAGGACGAGGAGCCTCAGGAAGAAGAGGAGCCAAAGGAAGCTCCGGAGGAAGAGAAGGCTGACAAGCCAGCCTCCGGCGACGCCACCGATGTCTCCATGCCTGAGCTGGGCGAATCCGTCACGGAAGGCACTATCACCACCTGGCTGAAGGAAGTCGGCGACACCGTCGAGGTCGACGAGCCACTGCTCGAGGTCTCCACCGACAAGGTCGATACCGAGATTCCTTCCCCTGTCGCAGGCACCCTCGTAGAGATCCTCGCTGAGGAAGACGACACCGTCGAGGTCGGCGAAGTCATCGCCCGCATCGGCGACGCTGACGCCAAGCCAGCTGAAAAGGAAGCTCCAAAGGCCGAAGAGCCAAAGGAAGAAAAGAAGGAAGCTCCGGAGGAAGAGAAGGCTGACAAGCCAGCCTCCGGCGACGCTACCGACGTCTCCATGCCTGAGCTCGGCGAATCCGTCACCGAAGGCACCATCACCACCTGGCTGAAGGAAGTCGGCGACACCGTCGAGGTCGACGAGCCACTGCTCGAGGTCTCCACCGACAAGGTCGATACCGAGATTCCTTCCCCTGTCGCAGGCACCCTCGTAGAGATCCTCGCTGAGGAAGACGACACCGTCGAGGTCGGCGAAGTCATCGCCCGCATCGGCGACGCTGACGCCAAGCCAGCTGAAAAGGAAGCTCCAAAGGCCGAAGAGACAAAGGAAGAACCCAAGGAAGAAAAGAAGGAAGCCCCGAAGGCTGAAGAGCCTAAGGAGGAGAAGCCGAAGGACGAGAAGCCTGCATCGCAGGCTTCGACCAAGGTGAACAAGTCCGACGGTTCCCTCCCGTACGTCACCCCGCTCGTGCGCAAGCTGGCAGAAAAGCACGGCGTTGATCTTTCCACGGTCGAGGGCACTGGCGTTGGTGGCCGAATCCGCAAGCAGGACGTGATCGCTGCGGCGAAGGGTGGATCCGACGACAAGACCGAGGCATCGGCTCCGAAGTCCGAGGAAAAGAAGGGCGCACGCTCCAACTGGTCCACCAAGTCCGTGGATCCGGAGAAGCAGTCGCTGATCGGCACCACCCAGAAGGTCAATCGCATCCGCGAGATCACCGCTGCGAAGATGGTCGAGTCGCTGCAGACCACGGCTCAGCTCACGCACGTTCAGGAAGTCGATGTCACCCGCATCGCAGAGCTGCGCAAGCGCGTGAAGCCGGAGTTCATCAAGAAGCACGACGCCAACATCACCTACCTCGCGTTCTTCATCAAGGCGACGGCCGAGGCCCTGGTCTCCCACCCGAACGTCAACGCGTCCTACGATGCGGAGAAGAAGGAGATCACCTACCACGAGGACGTCAATATTGGTGTCGCAGTGGATACGCCACAGGGCCTGCTCGTGCCGGTGATCAAGCGTGCACAGGACCTGAACCTGGCGCAGATCGCGCAAGCTATCAACGACCTGGCGACCCGCGCACGCAACAAGAAGCTGCGCCCGGACGACCTGTCTGGTGCAACGTTCACGGTGACCAACATCGGTTCCGAAGGTGCACTGCTGGATACGCCGGTGCTCACCCCGCCACAGGCAGGCATCCTGGGTACCGCGGCGATTGAGAAGCGCCCGGTCATCGTTACAGAGGAAGGTAGTGACTCGATCGCGATCCGCCAGATGTGCTACCTGCCATTCACCTACGATCACCAGCTGATCGACGGCGCAGATGCAGGCCGCTTCGTCACCACGATCAAGGACCGCATCGAAACCGGCGACTTTGAAGACGATCTGGACCTCTAAAACAGGTCAAGATGAGGAATCTTAGCGGTGGCCCCAATGCCAATACGGTGTTGGGGCCACCGCTGTTTTCACCTCCGCATATTTTCAGCTGACTGGCCGACCCAGGCCAGTTTTGCCCCGTAGACTATTCACGACATCAGGTTCAGAACTACCAAAGGAGTAGATCTTGGATTACATCACCCGCCATATCGGTCCGGACACGCAGGAAACGGAGGCGATGCTCGCGAAAGTCGGCTACGACTCACTCGAGGCGCTGACCACTGCCGCGATCCCCGCCGATCTGCTACTTCAACGGCCGCTCGACCTTCCTGCCCCGCTCACGGAATACCAGGCGCAGGATCGGTTGCGGGAGTTGGCGTCGAAAAATGAGGTGCTCAAGGCGTTCTACGGCCAGGGGTACTCGTCGACGTTGACGCCGCCGGTAATTCGGCGCGGTGTGGTCGAGGATGCTGGGTGGTACACGGCGTATACGCCGTATCAGCCTGAGATTTCGCAGGGTCGTCTTGAGGCACTGCTGAACTTCCAAACTATGGTGCAGGACCTGACCGGCCTGGACATTGCGAACGCTTCCCTGCTGGATGAGGCTTCGGCGGCTGCGGAGGCTGTCGGCTTGATGGCTCGCGCAGTGCGCAAGGGTCGGACGGTGCTGCTGGAAGGTGCGCAGCTCAGCGATGCGGTTCTCGAGGGCGGTCTGCTGCTGCTTCACCGTGTTCATGATCTCGGTGTGCTTACGCTCAGCCTCGGTGCGCAGCTTCGTTGCCTGCTCCTCAGCCTGGCGAATCTGCGCCTCAGCGCGCGAGTTAGCTTCGTTGGTGGTTTCCTCAGCCTTCTTCTCGGCGTCTGCAACGAGCTGCTGTGCACGAGCCTCAGCCGACTGCTTCGTCTCAGCAGCCTTACGCTCAGCTGCCTGGATCTGCTCGCGGGAATGCGTCTCTGCCTCAGACAGCTGCTTCTTCGAGCGTGCCTCGGCATCTGCCAGCTGACGCTCTGCGGAACCACGGGCCTCGTCGAGCATCGAGCGGGCCTCTGCCTGCGCGTCGTTGGTGAGGCGGTCTGCCATCTCCTGCGCGAGCCCAAGCACCTTCGCCGCCTGCATGTGCGTATCGGCGGATGCTGCATTCTGGTCGACAGCCGCAGCCTGCTGCGGTGCGGCGGCAGCCTTTGGCGCCTGCTTAGCCTGCTTTGCAGCCTGCTCCGCGTCCTGGCGAGCCTTTGCCGCTTCCTGCTTCGCAGCCTGAGCATCCTTCTCAGCCGCTACCTTTGCCTCCTGCGCAGCACGGAGCTTCTGCTCGTACTCAGCACGAACCTTCTTCTCAACTCGCTTTTCAATCTCAGCTTCGTCGACATCGCTGGACGCGGCCGCAGGAGCAACCGGGGCAGCAGACCCACCAGCACCGAGCTCTTCGACACGGGCCCGAAGGTCATCGTTCTCATCTTGCAGTTGCGCAAGCGTGTCTTCCACGAGGTCCAGGAACTGGTCAACCTCGTCCTCGTTGTAGCCCCGCTTACCAATTGGTGGTTTGCTGAAAGCGACATTGTGCACGTCTGCTGGTGTCAGCGGCATTGGCGTTCCCTTCGATGTCGATATTGTGTCCGCAATGTCGCGAACACAGATTGCCTCCCACGCTACGGGAAGCGAACCCTAAAATCTAATAGTTCGTCATTCTTTTATCGATCCATAGTAACGCATAGGTTCACACGCACCAGGCATCACCGCCAGTTATACCCCTTTTCTGCCCCCGATGCCCAATAATTGATGTCGATCCGGGCATAAATTACGGGAAAATTAAGCAAAAAAGGCACCTACCAATGTAGGTGCCTCAATCCAAGCTCACTATTACAACATGGTGACCCGTACCAGCATCTGGAGCAGCATAATCGCCACGAACAGTACGATCACACTGACGTCTATCCCAACGCCGCCACTCATACGCATGGGCGGAATGAGTTTGCGGAAGAACTTCACAGGCGGGTCCGTGACCACGAACATGCCTTCCGCAACGACCATAAACCAACTTGGTGGATCAAACTGCTTCGAGAAGGATTGCACCATCTCGACAATGATGCGGATGACCACAATCAGGGAGTACAACCCAAGCGCGGCGTAAAGAATTACTCCTAATAAAGACACGGGTCAAACACTACCTGTTCTTCTTGATGTTTCGCAGAGCTGGACGTCGATTAGCGAAGACGCGCTGTGTGCTGCAGCTCAACTTCGGTCAAACGGGCGTTTTCCGGAACGATCGCGAAGACTCGTCGGCGGGTCTCAACGCCCCTGCTCAGGTTGTACATGTTGCCACGAAGTGCGAAGCACAGACCAGCGGCAAAGTCGACGATGCGCTTTGCATCGTGGGGGTCGAGATCCGTCAGCTCCATAATCACGGCATCGCCATCACGGAACGGCTCGCCGATATCCTTCGCATCGTTGTAATTGCGCGGAGCAGTGGACACGACCTGGGGAGTGTAGGACTTCGGTGCGCGATCCGCGTAGTCACGGGTAGCTGAGGAGCGGTAGCGGTCCTCGCTGCCGTACTCAGATGTGCGCGAAGGTCTCGTCGATTCCTCGCGAGTGTTCTCGCGCTCGTCGTACTGCACTTCATCGAAGTAGGGGTCATCTTCGTTGAACGGGCCAAGACCGAAAAATTCTTTCGCGCTGCCGATAATAGACATCTGGGTGCTCCTCGTTTGTTGCCTGTGCTGACGGGGCAGAAATTACCTCTATGTAATTCCGGATTAGGTTTTTAGACTACGGGCCTCGGCCCCATCACCGCCGTTCCGACACGCACGACATCCGAGCCATGCGCGATGGCTTCTTCAAAGTCCGCGGACATCCCCGCCGAGAAACGCAGGGGCCGCCCAAGCTTGGCCGCGTAGGTGTCTCGCAGCTCGCGGACCTGGTCGAATACCTCGCTGGCGTTTGCATCTAGCGGTGGCACAACCATAAACCCGTCGAACTGGAGGTGCTCAGCCCCCTCGAGCGCTTCAACCAACTCGGCGATCTTCTCCACCGCGACACCGCCACGGCTTTCGTCGCCGTCTGCAGAAACCTGAACAAGGCACGGCAGGATTTCGGACGTCCGATCACCCCGCTCAAGGGCGAGCGCCATGCCACGCTCGAGTCCCTTCGCCAGCTTCAAGGAGTCCACCGAGTGGACCTCACTCGCCCATCGTGCCACTGCGTTCGCCTTCTTCGACTGGATCTGCCCGATCATCGCGATACCACAGTCGACCCCGTGCTCGCGCAGAGTCGCAACCTTGGCGCTCGCTTCCTGCTCTCGGTTCTCCCCCACCAAGCGAATACCTTCCGCGGCAAGCACCTCAATCGACGAGCACGGGTGAAACTTCGTCACTGGCAGCAATTCCACGCTTCCCGGCTCGCGCCCCGCGGCATGCTCCGCGGAGCGGATACGTTCCTGCACCTTGGCAAGGTTGCTTGCAATATCAGTTGTGCTCATTTATTTCACTCCAGTTAGCCAAATAACGCCTGCCTGGCGCCCAGTTGTGGATTCTCTCCGGTACGAGAAGAAGTCCTCGTCCGCGATGGTATCGCGCGGATCTACGTCAATTCGCTGCACACCGAGCTCCGTGAGCTGGCGCCGGATACCGGCACGGATGTCAAGCCCAGTGGTCCCTGCATGCGTAGTGGTCCGGGAGCCTGGCAGCTTGCGCTCAACATCCGCTGCCATATCAGCGGGCACTTCGTATGACGCTCCCGCAGCTGCAGGGCCGAGCAGCGCCTGCATCTGTGAAGGCTGAGCACCCAGGTCACGCATTGTTTCAACGGTCTTCTTCACGATGCCGTTTCGCGCCCCAAGACGCCCAGCGTGCACCGCGGCAATCACTCCAGCGACGGGGTCTGCCAACAGCACCGGCGTACAGTCAGCGACCAGCACGCACAGGGCGAGGTTCGGGGTCGTGGTTACGATGGCATCAGAAGCCTCGACAGGCTCAGACTGCGGCCCGTCCACGACCGTCACGTTCGGCGTGTGGAGCTGCTCCATCCACACGAAGCGCCCCGCATCTACCCCGAGCAGCGACGCCAACCGCGCGCGGTTCGCGCGTACGGCCTCCGGGTCATCCCCGACGTGCAGCGCAAGATTGAAAGAGTCATATGGGGACGACGACGCCCCGCCCGCACGGCTTGTAAACACCATGCGGACGGGGCGTTGTTCTACGTCGAGAAGAGAGTCAGTCATGCTCCCAGACTAACGCAAGAAATCAGGGACATCGACGTCAAAATCATCGCCGCCGCGCTCCTCGCGTCCACGACGTTCATAGGAGGATTCGGACTCCCCGCCGGTGAAGAGGCCCGAGCGGTGCGGCTCGTAGCGGTGACGCGCCTGGTAGGAGTCGTCACGTTCCGTCTCCGGAGCGCGATCCTCAAACAGCGAACCACGCGATGGAGACGGCGCCGCGCCTTCTTCCGCCGATGCGGCTGCAGCATCGACCGGCTGCTGGGCATCCGGGCGAGCGTTGGCCTTCTCGTCGAAGCCAGTTGCGATAATCGTGACGCGCACCTCATCACCGAGGTTGTCGTCGATGATCGTGCCGAAGATGATGTTCGCGTCGTCGTCTGCCTTCTCTTCGACGATGGACGCTGCGGCACTCGTCTCGTTCAGGCCGAGATCGGAACCACCAGCAACGGAAATGAGCACGCCCTTCGCGCCCTCCATCGTGGTTTCCAGCAGTGGCGAGTTGATCGCCTGCTCCATCGCATTCATCACGCGGTTTTCACCGCGGGAGGAGCCGACGCCCATCAGGGCGGAGCCGGCGTCGGCCATCACCGAGCGCACGTCTGCGAAGTCGACGTTAATCATGCCCGGAATGGTGATCAGGTTCGTAATACCCTGAACACCGTTGTAGAGCACCTCATCCGCAGCGCGGAATGCATCCATCATGGACAGGTCCGAATCACCCAGCTGCAACAGTCGGTCGTTCGGAATGACAATGACGGTGTCGCACACTTCCTTCAGGTTCGCGATGCCCTCGAGCGCCTGACGGGTGCGCCGCTTACCCTCGAACGTGAACGGACGGGTGACAACGCCAATGGTCAGCGCACCCATCTTCTTCGCGATACCCGCGACAACTGGTGCAGCGCCAGTACCCGTACCGCCGCCCTCGCCAGCGGTCACGAAGACCATGTCCGAGCCCTTCAGCGACTCTTCGATTTCCTGCTTGTGGTCCTCAGCAGAGGTCCGGCCAACCTCAGGGTTTGCACCGGCGCCAAGTCCGCGAGTCGCCTCACGCCCGATGTCGAGCTTGGTGTCTGCATCCGTAAAGAGCAGTGCCTGCGAGTCCGTGTTGATCGCAACGAACTCCACACCTTTCAGGCCCTCTTCGATCATGCGGTTGACAGCGTTAACGCCACCGCCACCGACACCGACGACGCGGATCATGGCGAGGTAGTTTGCGGGAGAGGTCATGGGTAGTGTCTCGCCTTTCAAAACTTCTTAGAACTTCAACAATTGCGGTAACGCATCCCATCATGGGCGAAAACACGAAAAAATTTATTGTTTCCCTCGGCGTGTCTCGACCCTAAACCTTTACTTTAGGGTTTTGACCTGGGGTTTTACACCGCTACCGCGCGGTAATCAGCTCCGGATTAGAAATATTGAACTCGGCGCCCTCGCGTTGCAAAACGGTTTCAAAGGCCAGTGATTTATTCGCATTGTCTTCTGAGGCGCCCCACACCACGCGGCGGTTGTCGTGTAACCGCAGCACGAATGAGTACCGGCCATTCGCCTCCAAAGCGGCAACTTGCGCACGCGCACCACTGCTTATCGACGCCGCGATCGCCACAGCGTCCCGCATCTGCTCCTTGTTCTCGACGTCGACCCCCACGAGCTCCATCGCCCCAACCGGCGGTTCAGCGATCAGAAAATCCTTGCCCTCAGTATCGATCAGATGCGCCCCGTCCGGCTGCTGCAAGTACGCCACTGCGACACGCTCTTTGAGGTCAACTCTCACAGTGCTTGGCCAGTCGCGGTGCACCGTAACAACGTCCACCCACGGGTCCTGCACGATGTTCTCAGCAGCACGGCGCACCTTGACCAGCCCCATAGGCGTGCCCAGCTCAATGTCGGACTGGGCTTGCACCGCCTCGGGCGTGAGCACGTCGTTGCCATCAACAACCACACCCTTCACCGGCATCAACGGTGTAAACGGCAACGCAATTCCGCACACAGCGAGACCAGCGATGACAGCTCCCGCGATAGCGAAGCGACGCTTGCGCTTGCTCTTGCTGCGCGTTTGAGCGTCCTCATCACCAAACTCGTCGAGGTGGTCCGACTCGAAGGCTTCCTGCTCTGTCTGCTCTGTCACGCTAAACCTCCGTCTGCCGAAGTTGCGCGAGGATCTCATCGGCGAGCATTGTCACCGACCCAGCGCCCATCGTTAGGATGACGTCCCCAGGACGAACCATTGATACCAGTGTCACCGGTACTGCGAGGAAATTGGGCTCAAGCACTACCGGCACCGAGCTATCCATCTTGTCAGTAATGAGCCTGCTGGTCACATCTTCAACGGGCGCTTCGCGTGCGCCGAAGATGTCCAGCACCATGACGACATCCGCGAGTGAGAGGGCGTCAGCAAACTCTTGGGCAAAGTTCTGTGTGCGCGAGTACAGGTGCGGTTGGAAGCACACCACGACGCGCGCACCCTTGCCCTCAGACTCGACTTTCTCCCGCGCCGCCGTCAACACAGCGGTGACCTCGGTTGGGTGGTGCGCGTAGTCGTCGTAGACACGGGTACCTGCGAACGGCCCGTCCTCTACGAGGCCCTTAAACTCGAAGCGGCGCCGGACACCGGAGAACCCGCTCAGCCCCGCTGCAATCCGTTCAGGTTCCGCACCCGCCAGCGTCGAGGACAACAGCGCGGCCAGGGAGTTGAGCACCATGTGCCGGCCGGGGATCGACAGGCGGTAGGAGTACTCAGCAGATGCGCCGCCGGTGTTGAGTCGAGCACGCACGTCGACGTAGGAGCCGTCGATACGCTCTTCTATAACTACTGCACCTGCCGGAATGTCTGGGTGCGCTGCAGCCGCTGCTTCAGTGCCGTAGCCGACGACGTTGATGCCGCGCTGCAATGCGCGCTCACCACAGCTTGCAGCGTGCTCGTCATCCATACAAACGACGAGGAAACCGCCGGGCTGCACGCGATCGGCGAAGTCGTCGAACACCTTGAAGTATGCCTCGCGCGTGCCGAAGTAGTCCAGGTGGTCAGGCTCAATGTTGGTGATAACGGCGATATTTGGTTTGTAGCGAAGCAACGAAGCATCGGACTCGTCCGCCTCCGCCACGAAAATATCGCCCGCACCGTGGTGGGCATTGGTGCCGGCCTTGTTGAGCTGGCCGCCAATTGCAAAGGAAGGGTCCTCCCCCGCAGCCTGCAACGCCACCACGGTCATGGACGTCGTGGACGTCTTGCCATGCGTGCCTGCTAGCAGGAGCTGCGTGTAACCGTCCATCAACTCGCCGAGCAGATCTGAGCGGCGAATCACAGGAATCCCCTCCTCCTTCGCACGCACCAACTCCGGATTATCTTTCGGAATCGCAGCAAAGCTGGTGACCACGACGGTCGGAAGTTGCCCCGTCAGCTCGAGGTTTGCGGCGTCGTGTCCAACTGCGACCTGTGCACCTTGCGAGCGCAACGCACGCACTGGACGGGAGTCTTTCACATCGGACCCGGTCACTACTGCCCCGCGGTCAAGCAGGATGTGGGCGACACCGCTCATGCCAGCGCCACCGATACCAACCAGATGTACGCGGGAAAGATCCACAGAACCAGGCGCGGTGGTGTGTTCGGAAGACATGACGGTGTTACTCCTTTGTGATAGTCGCAATGATCCGTGCAGCGAGATCTTCTGCCACACTACCCGCGCCAGAGTGCTCGAGCGCTTCTCGCATGCGCTGCATTTGCTCTGGCCGACCCAAAATCTCGTTGACGCTGCGGGCAAGCGCGTCTGGGGTGAGCTCGGCGTCATCGATACGCATTGCCGCCCCGGTAGCTACCAGGTGCGCCGAGTTAAGGCCCTGTTCGCCGTTGCCGTGCGGCAGTGGGATGTAAACGGCTGGCAGGCCAGCGGCTGAGTTTTCCGCCACGGTCATGGCGCCGGAGCGACACACAACCATGTCCGCCACGGCATACGCAGCTTCCATGTCGTCGATGTACGGCACCGCCGTGTAGCCTTCGTGTGGCTTCGGGGCGTCGTTCTTTCTGCCGTAGGCGTGCAGCACCTGGTACCCGCGCGCCGTGATGTCCTCGATGGCCCCGGCAACAGCCCGGTTGATGCTCACCGCACCCTGGGACCCACCGGTAATCAGAACCACCGGCTTGTCCGGATCAAGGTCCCACATCTTGTACCCACGCAGCGCTTTCGCTCCATCCGTATCGACGCCCACTCCCGGACGCACCGGGATCCCCACGACATCACCCGGCATCCCCGAGTTCGCCACGGCGTTAATCCCGACACCACCTAGCTTGACGCCAAGCTTATTGGCCATGCCCGCCAACGCGTTCGTTTCCAAGACGAAAAATGGTAGGCGCAACGATGCCGCGGCAAGGTACGCAGACGCCGACACATAGCCACCCGTACCAAAGACTGCCTCAGCCTTTGAATCCTTCATCACCTTCCGTGTTTGGTGCACGGAACGCGCAAGTTTGAACGGTACGCCAAGAAGCTTCCATGGCTTCTTGCGCGGGATCGGCACAGGGTCAATGAGTTGAAGGTTAAAGCCGCGCGCGGGGACGATAGTGGTTTCCAGGCCACGCTCAGTTCCGAGCGCAACCACATTTGCGCCGTACTGTTCGCGAAGCACCTCGCCTACCGCGAGTGCCGGTTCAATATGGCCCGCGGTGCCTCCCCCTGCGAGCACCACTGTGTGCTGGGTCTTGTCCATGATGGATCCCGTCCTTTCCTTTTCGACGGCCACCTAACGGTACCGGCGTCGCTCTGATTGGTTCGGTCGTGGTCTCCGTTGCGTTACCTCGACATTCCTGGTGGGCCGGGGCGAGTGTCGCTGAGCACGGTCGTCTGGGGCAACTCGGTGAGCAACAGGCACTCCGTACCGTTGCTCTCGGCGTGACTGCTCATGTGTACGAGTTCGCTCCGCGCGAGTCGCGCGCAGCTGTGCCGTCGCCTTCGGCTCCGGGACGAACAGCATTCTGTCGAAGCGTGGGCGCCCGTAGTTCTGCATGGCCGAGACTGCGTCGGGCTCGTGGCGGGCAATGGAGGCCAGCATGCCCATCGACCACAAGGTAATCACTGCCGAGGTACCACCGGCGGACAACATCGGCAGCTGAATACCCGTCACCGGCACAAGGCCGACGACGTACCCGATGTTAATGAACGCCTGCGAAACTACGCCTGCTGTTAACGAGGCAGCGGCGAGTCCCTGGAACGATGTCTGTGCGCGTTGCGCAGTGCGCAAACCGAAGTAGCCAAGGGCAGCAAACAGGGCGATCACCATAATGCCGCCCCACATACCGAGCTCTTCGCCGATGACGGCGAAGATGAAGTCGTTTCGTGCCTCTGGGAGGTAGAACCACTTCGCGCGGGACTGTCCGAGGCCGACGCCGAAGAGGGAGCCGTCGGCAAGAGAAAGGAATCCTTGGTGCGTCTGGAACGCAGCACCGCGAGTATCGCTGAAGTTTCCGAACAGCGCCTCGAAGTAGACGTGGAAGCGTTGCGAGCGGAAGCCGCCAAGCAGGAACAACATGACCGCTGCAGCACCGATGAGCCCGCAGAGGATGCCGATGGCCTTGAGCGGGAAGCCTGCGAACCACAGCACAAAGATCACGATGGCGGCAAACGACATGGTCATGCCGGCGTCACCCTGCTTCGCAATCAGGAGGATGCACACGCCCGCTCCAAGCAAGAACTGTGCGGTCGGCGACTGCCACGCAGGCGCCGATGCTGGCGGCTGCTTCTTCGACAGCACCGCAGCACCCCAAATTGCAATAGCCACACGGGCGAACTCAGAAGGCTGCATCGTCAACGAGCCGAACATCAGCCACGATTGCGAACCGACTTCCTCACGTCCGGTACCGATTAGCAGCACCAGTACCAGCAGGAACACCGCGAATAGGAATAGTGGCGTGGCCAGCTTCCGGATGCGCTCGGGCGGGATCATCAGCGAAACCCAAAACAAGACAAGGCCCGCCAGCACCATCAGGGATTGCCGAAGCGCAGTCGACCACACGCTGCTCGAAGCAGCGAACGATGACGCCATCGACGAGCTCATCACCATCACGATGCCCAACGCAGCCAGCACCAGCACCACGGTCCGAATCACGGTGTAGTCAATGAGGGGCCGCTGCTCAAGCGCCGCAATGAACGACGTATGTGCCCGGCCCAGTGCGCTTTGAGGCACGTCGCGGGTGCCAGTCTTTGGCGCACGCGCCGGCGGTTGCTGTCGACGATTTCGCTTCATGGCACCTCATTACCCTTCGCTTCGAACACTGCTGTGTCTCAAGTTACTGTAGTGAAAAGTGTCGCCTGGCGGCCGCACGAAACGCGTCGCCGCGCGCAGACATACCCGGATACATGTCCAGGCTCGCGGCAGCCGGTGCCAGCACAACGCTATCGCCAGGCTGCGCATGCTCTCCAGCAAAGCGAGCCACGGCATCCATTGCCACCTCGGGGTCAGTCGAGTCAGTCGCAAAGATAGGCAGGTCAGGTGCCAGCCGCTTGACGGCGTCGTAAATTTCCATGCGGTCGACCCCAAGCAGCGCTACGGCACGCATGTGCCCCACATGTTTTTCGACGACCTCATCAATCGCAGCGCCCTTCAGCTGACCACCTGCAACCCACACGACGGTGCCCGCCCCGGTCAACGCCGAATCAGCCGCGTGCGGGTTCGTCGCCTTCGAGTTGTCGATCCACCGAACGCCGTTCGCCTCGTGGACCACGGCTCCGCGATGCCCCGCAACGTGGAAGCCTGCGAGTGCTTCACGAATCTCAGAGGGTGTCGCACCACACAGCAACGCCACGGCAGCGGCGGCGCCTGCGTCCAGCACGCCTGCAGCACCCGCGGGTTCAATGCCATTCGTATCTGCCAGTTCAAGGACCGAGCCGTCGCGGCGCGCAACGAGCTTGCCGTCGATAACACCGACCTGGCGCTCTTCGGGCTGGCCGAGCGTAAAACCGAAGAATTGCTTGCGGTCATTCTGTGCCACGATCGCTTGCACGTGCTCGTCATCGATGCCGACCACGGCGTTGGGAGCTTTGAGCACCTTCGCCTTCGCAGCCGCGTACGCCTCGAATGAGCCGTGCCAGTCAATGTGGTCGTCTGCAAGGTTGAGTAGAACTGCCGCGTTGGGAACGAGCTGGCTCGACCAATGCAACTGGAAACTGGACAGCTCGGCCACGAGCACATCGACACGCTGGGGATCCACCACCGCGTCAGCCACGGCGGTACCGATGTTGCCGCACGCCAACGCACGCTTACCAGTGCGGGCAGATGCCTCCTGCATCATAGCTGCGAGCATGCCAGTGGTGGTGGTTTTACCGTTCGTGCCTGTCACAACGAGCCACTCGCGCGGTGGCCCGAACACGCCCGCGCGATCCAACCGGTAGCACAGCTCGACATCACCGATGACATCGAGTTGGGCCGAGGCGGCGTCGACAAGCAGCGGCGTGTCGGGCCTCCACCCTGGAGACGTCACTACTACCCCGACCTCACCGAAGTACTCGTGTGCCAGCTGCGTATCGACGGCCCGCACTCCCCACGTGCGCTCAGCGAACTCGCGGTTTTCCTCGCTGTCGTCCGCGACGATGCATGTAACGCCGACTTGCTGGAGCATGCCGAGCACCCCTCGGCCCGAAACGCCCGCACCGGCCAGCAGCACGCCGCGGGAAATCTCTGCGGGTATCACACTCGTATCGATCATGACAGCGTCACTCCGTTCTGTGTGAGCCATTCACCGTAGAAAATTGCGGTGCCGAGCGCGACCGCCATCGCAGCGATGAGCCAGAAGCGCACAACCACGGTTGTCTCCGCCCAGCCTCCTTGCTCAAAGTGGTGGTGGAACGGCGCCATCCGGAACACGCGCTTGCCGGTGGACTTAAACGATGCCACCTGGATGACCACCGAGGCTGCCTCGAGTACGAAGAGTGCGCCGATGATGATCATCAGAAGCTCGGTCTTGGATGCCACTGACAGGCCCGCAACGAGACCACCGAGCGCCAGCGAACCCGTATCACCCATGAAAATCTTGGCCGGGGACGCGTTCCACCACAGGAATCCAACGCAGGCACCGAAGCCTGCAGCCGCAAGCACCGCCAAGTCAAGCGGGTCGCGGACGTTGTAGCAACCCGCTGCCAGCGCTGCCTCGCAAGAATTCCGGAACTGCCAGAACGTGATCATGGTGTACGCGGCCATCACCAGAGCAGTCGTACCAGCGGCCAACCCGTCGAGCCCGTCGGTGAGGTTTACCGCGTTCGACCAAGCAGCCAGCAGAATGTAAATAAAGATCAGGAACAGGATTGCGCCAAGGATTCCGCCGCCGACCGCGATGTCAATCGTTTCAATATCGCGGACAAAGCTCAGCAGCGTCGACCCTGGCGTCAATCCGTTCTCGTCGGGGAAACGTGTAATCAGCAGGCCAAAAACGATCGCGATTGCGAACTGGGAAACAAGCTTCGCGGTCTTGTTGAGCCCGAGGTTGCGTTTCATGAAAAGCTTGATGCCGTCGTCGGCAAGCCCGACGAGACCGAGTGACAACGTCAAGCCCAGCACGATAACGCCACTCGCGGTAAACGCCGCGTGATTGGTGGCCAAAGCGACAATCGAACTTGCGAGGTAGCCCAGCGTGATAGCGAGCAGAATCGCGATACCGCCCATCGTCGGAGTGCCACGTTTCCGCGCGTGCGACTGCGGCCCGTCCTCCCGAATTTCCTGGCCGATCTCGCGGCGGTGGAAATACCGAATCAACAAAGGTGTGACAAAAATGGAAACGAGGAAGCTAATAACTCCTGCGACAATTACTTGAATCATGTGAGACTGCTACCTTGCTTCATTCTCATTGGTTGACTTACTTTGACTGTCAAGCGTACGGGTGCGCATGAGTTGTTCAGCCACCACCCACAACTTTTGGGCGTTCGACGCTTTGACCAGCACCACTGCTGGCGGGGGTGTGGCAGTGACAATCGTAGCTTCGACAGCGTTGCTTGCCTCGGCACTATCGGCAACAGACTGCGTGGCGATGCCCCGCTGCTGTGCCGCTTGCGCCAGCGATTCCATCGCGTCACTTTGCCCCACTGCTACAAGGTCCGTGATGTTGTGCTTTACCAGTTCTGCGGCGAGCTCGGCGTGGGCTGACGCGGACTCCTCGCCGAGCTCGCCCATCTCACCGAGCACCGCTATCGAGCGCGCCCCTGGGTGTGCGGCAGCCGTCGACGCAAGCGCTGCGATACCGGCACGCATTGATTCAGGGTTTGCGTTGTACGCGTCGTTAATGACAGTCACGCCATCCTCGCGGGTGCGCACATCCATGCGGTTCACGGATACGGTCCGTGCCTGGCTCAGCGCTGCCGCGATCGCTTCAGGCTGCATGCCCGCGCCGAAACCGACTGCCGCCGCAGCAAGCGCGTTGCCAACCTGGTGGGCGCCGTGCACGCCCAGGCGAACTCGGTGCTGTTGCCCGTCTGGCGTGTGCATCACAAACGATGCTCGGGCAACCTCGTCCAATGAGATGTCCGTAGCAAAAAAGTCTGCTTCGGGCGATCCCTCAGCCGAAAACATCCACACCTTCGCAGTTGTGCGGGGGCGCATACCTGCAACAAATGGGTCATCGGCGTTCAAGATGGCGATTCCACCGTGATCCGCATCAGGGAGTGATTCGACTAACTCGCCCTTCGCCTGAGCAATCGCCTCGCGCGAGCCAAACTCCCCAAGGTGTGCGGAGCCAACGTTGAGCACCACGCCGATTGATGGCGGGGCAATCTTTGCAAGATGCGCGATGTGCCCAATGCCCCTCGCGGACATCTCCGCCACCAAAAACGCCGTCTCCTGTGTGCAGCGCAGCACCGTGTACGGGTGACCAATCTCGTTATTAAAGGAACCCGGAGGAGCCACGGTCTCGCCTTTGTGGCGAAGCACCGCAGCGATCAGGTCTTTCGTCGAGGTCTTCCCCGCCGATCCTGTCACGCCGACAATTGTGAGTCCGTGTTCGCGAACTAGGCGGCGAGCCACGTGCGCTGCGAGCTTCGAAAAGCCCGCGACAACACCGAGTGCACTGCCCGTTGGGTCGCTCGCAGCCAAGTCAGAGTTGTCATCTGGCCGAATCTCGGCGCACGGAACGATCACCGCAGGAGCACCCACGTCGCGCGTGGTTATGGCGGCTACCGCGCCCTGCTCCAATGCCGTGCCGACGAAGTCGTGTCCATCAACCCTCGCGCCTTTCAGCGCAAGGAAAAGGTCGCCCTCAGACACCTTCCGCGAATCAAACTCGACGCCACCCGATACTTTCGCCTCGGGGTCCGCCTCCTTCGACAGCGTTCCCCCGACGATCTCGGCGATCTCACCCAACGAACATGCAATCATTATCTACTGTTACCTCGCGAAAGTTTCTAGGGCGCGACGCATCTCTTCCCGATCATCGAAGTGGTGCGTCGTAGTGCCAACAATCTGGCCGACTTCATGCCCCTTGCCAACGACAATGACCGCATCTCCCGGCTGTGCCCACTGCACCAAAGCGTCAATCGCCGCAGCGCGGTCGCCGATTTCACGCACCTCCGGGTGGTGGGGAGCATCCGCGAGTTCCAATGCACCACGCAGCACCTCCGCGCGGATCGATGCTGGGTCCTCTGTACGCGGGTTATCATCAGTCACCACCACAAAGTCAGCACGCTGCGCAGATTCGCGGCCCATGATGACGCGTTTCGACGCATCCCTGTCCCCGCCGGCGCCAACAGCAATGCCGACGCGTCCAGCCACTTGCTTTCGGAGCGTATCCAGCACGGCTGCGATGGCCGCAGGCTTATGCGCGTAGTCCACGACTGCAACAAACGGTTGCCCGCAGTCGATGCGTTCCATACGTCCAGGGACCTGCGCTTTTGATAGGCCCTTCATGAATGCATCTACATCAACGTCGGCGGTGTACGCCATGGCGGTTGCCAAGGCAGCGTTAGCCACGTTGAACGCACCCGGCATTTGCAGCGTCAACGTGTGAGTCGAAGTGGGCGTCGATAAGGAAATCTCTTGCGCGCCAGTCTTGTCTGCGGACAGCTGCTTCGCGCTCACGTCGACCCCAACCTGGCCGTGGGTGCCAACGCGAACCGGGTCCTGTGCCCGGTCAGCCATGCGCTCGCCCCACTCGTCATCGACGCAAACTACCGCGCGTTTCGCGGCACTGCGCGACGTCGGGTCAAAGAAGAGCGCCTTCGCCTCAAAGTACTCCTCCATTGTTTTATGGAAGTCCAGGTGATCCTGGCTCAGGTTTGTAAACCCAGCGACATCGAAAGACGTGCCACTCACCCTGCCAAGCATGAGCGCGTGGGAAGAAACCTCCATCACTACGTGCGTCACTCCAGCCTGCAGCATGCGGCGGAACAGAGACTGCAGCGTCGGAGCTTCCGGGGTAGTCAGGGACGTTGGAACGTATTCGCCGAGAATCTTCGTGCCGGTGGTGCCAATCAGACCAACCTTCGCTCCAGCTGCCTCAAGCCCCTTCTCCAGCATGTACGTCACGGTAGTCTTGCCAGACGTGCCGGTAACCCCGAGCAGCGTCATGTGCTCGGATGGGTGACCATACACCTCGGCTGACACATCGCCGAGAACTTCGCGAACGTCTTCGACGACCAGCACCGGCCGCGTTTCCCCTTGGTCCTCGAGGATCTTCGCGCCTGCATTGTCAGTAAAGATGGCGCCTGCTGGGCACTGCTTTGCAAACGTTGCACCATGCACGCGGGTGCCGGGCAAAGCTGCGAACAGTCCGCCTGGGGCAATCTTTGACGAATCGAGTGCAATCTCTTCAATGTGCAGCGGCTGATCTGGGGCGTTGTGGAGCGTCCCACCAGACAGCGCTGCGAGCGCCTCCAGGGTAGGCGCGTTCGGTGTTGTCTGCGTCATGTCATTCATTGTGAAACTTCCCTACTGGGCTTGCAAAACGTACTGGTCCGCTTCTGGGCTAGGTGGCAAGTTCTCCCTATTGATCAACCAGCTGGCGATTTCAGTAAACACCGGACCTGCCGACTGTCCACCGGCTCCGCCTTCTCGTGTACCTCGCTGCGGCTCATCAAGCATGACGGCCACGACAAATCGCGGATCGTTCGCAGGCGCGATGCCAGCAAACGTAATCCAGAACTGGTTTTGCGAGTAGGCGCCAGTCTCAGGATTCACCTTTTGCGCGGTACCAGTCTTGCCCGAAAGCTGATAGCCAGGAAGTTGGCTGTTCTGGGCGGTACCGTTGTTGATCCCTGCCGGGTCGTTTTGGAACGTGGAACGGAACATGTCCACGACTGTGCGTGCCGTCGCCTCCGACACCACACGATGCCGCTCAGGTTCGGGCTGTTCCAGCGGTGTGCCCTCTGCACTTTCAATGCTGCGGATAATGCGAGGCGTAATCCGCTCGCCACCGTTGGCAAGCGTTTGGTAGACGCTGGCCATCTGAAGCGCTGTCCAGCTCATTCCCTGCCCAATTGGTAGGTTCGCAAACGTTCCTCCGGACCACTGCTCTAGCACTGGCAACAGACCGGCGGACTCGTTGGGCAGCTCAATGCCGGTTGTGTTTCCGATTCCGAAGCGCTGCAGGTAATCCCAATAGCGCTCCTCGCCCAGCTTCTGCGCAATCTGCAAGGTGCCCACATTCGAGGACTTCCCGAAGATGCCCGCTGTGGTGTACGGCATCACGCCATGCTCCCACGCGTCGCGCACAGTAATACCAGCCATGTCGATAGAGCCCGGCACTTGGTGTACTTCTTCCGGAGTAGTCACTTTCTCCTCAATTGCCGCAGTCGCTGCGATAATCTTCGCCACGGAACCCGGCTCAAACGGGTGCGAGATCGCGTTATTGCTGAAGTCCTTCCCTTCGCGCAGCTGCCGTTCGATGTCCCCGTTCGGGTCAATAGTAGAGGTATTCGCCATTGCTAGCACTTCACCACTGCGGGCATCGAGCACTACTGCCTCGGCGTCCTTTGCCAACGAGTTCCGTTTCGCGTTCTCCAGAGTCTGCTGCACAAACGACTGCAGGTCCAGGTCGATCGTCAAGGTGATCTTCGCGCCATCCACCGCGGGTACAACGTCGCGCAGCGTACCGGGTATGGACTGCCCGTCGTTCGACACGTCCTCTGTCTTGCGCCCGTTGATCCCGGTGAGCACCGCATCACTCGATGCTTCAAGCCCAAACTGTCCCTGCCCGTCCATCGACACCTTGCCGAGGATGTTTTCAGCAATCGCCCCGTTCGGGTACTGCCGGATGTCCTGGTGGTCCGAGGCCACGCCGTGGAACTCAGCAGCAATGTTCGACGCCACGTCAGGGTCCACGTTCCGGACAAGTACCTCGTAGTTCGAATCCGCGTGCAGCTTCTCGAGGATGTCGCGTGCGTCAACCTTGCCCACACTGCGCATATCGTCATTGTCTCGTCGCCTATCGACGTCCTCTTCGCCCATTGCCTCGCCAATCATGACGGGAATCTCGTTGGCCATCGTGCGCAGAATATCCTCGACTCTCGCGTCAACCATGGCTCGCGTCGCGTCATCGTCGAGATTCGGAATGTTTTCATTGAGCATGACCTGCTCACGCAATTCCTTACGAAGCGTCACCGGCGACACAGTCAACGACCGCGCCTGCATCGTGTACGCCAGGTGGTTACCTTCGCGGTCCACGATCTCACCGCGCCGCGCGGGGTCAGTGTAAATCCTGGCGCGCTGCGACTGCGCCTGCTCGCGCAGCTGTGGGCCCCACACCACCTGCACAAGAAACAGCCTGCCGACCAAAAATACGCTGACTACAAGAAACAGAATTACTGCCCATTGGGACCGCTGGTGCAACACACTTCGCCGTGTCTTAGGCGCTTGAGGTGCTTGCAGGGCACGTGGCCGAGCAGTTCGTTTTCTCCGGTCCGGGTGCGATTCGACCACTGCCCTATATTCACCTCACTCAATTGCATTCAACGGGTAAGAAACGATTCGTGCCCTTAGAGCTTAGAGCGTAGGTGGGACATTCGGCGCATACGGCGCCACGTTGTCCAAACGAGAAGTGCTGCCAAGCACGTTATTGCCAGGAAGCTGCGTCAAAGAATCACCGATTTCGCGAGTTGCTTGCTGGTCACTCGACGCGCGCCCAGATCGTGCGTGAGACTCATTCACGTCCACCACACCGACAGTTGCGTTCGGGTCGAACGGACGCTGCTCATGCACACTGCCATCTTCATGCACCGCAACGATCCCTGGAGCCGATGGAACCAACAGGCCTGCGTCACCTGCACGTTGTGCAATCTCTGCGGATGATTTGCGGTCCTCAAGGTCGCGGGTCAGCGATTCGACACGGTTGGTCAGCTCTCGTTCCTGCGCCTGAAGGCGCTGAATGGTAAACGTTTGCGTCGTCGACAAAGCGCTGAGCCCCATCGCAGCAACAACCCCGAATACCAGCAGTACCACCGTCACTGTGAACGTCAGCGACAACTGTTTCTTAGCGACAGCCGGCTGCGCAATCCTCCTGCCGCGGTAGGACACAATCTGCTTCGACCCCAACCGCCCGTGAGTACGCGGGTGTGGGACGTGTGGCCGAATTCCCGGGTTGAGCAGCCGAGTGTTCGCGCTACGCTGCTGGCCGGAGCGCCGCGTCTGCGGGCGCGCCTGATCACCGCGCGTCAGCGTCATGTTCGATCCGCTGTGCTCTCGTGCTGCCATGATTGATCAGTTCCTTAGTTGCCTTGTGCTAGTTTCTCGACACCACGTACCCGTACGGACGCCGCTCTAGGGTTATGTTCAATTTCAGTTTTCGACGCCTTCTCCGACCCATTTGTGATGGATCGAAACAGCGGCTGCGTACCGGGTAAGTCCATCGGGAGCCCCGGTGGGGTTTTCGACTCCGTGAGTTCCCGAAACGCCGCCTTGACGATTTTGTCTTCCAGCGATTGATAGCTCATGAAGACCGCACGTCCACCAACTCCGAGGAGGTCAGTAATGACGGGGAGGACTTGCTCGACCGCTTCGAGCTCGCGGTTCACTTCGACCCGCAGCGCCTGAAACGTTCGCTTTGCCGGGTGCCCGCCCGACCTACGTGTGGCTGCCGGAATCGTGTCGTACAGCAGCTCCACCAGACGCGCACTCGTTGTGAATGGCTCCTGTTCACGCTGCTGAACAATCGCCCGAGCAATCTTTCCCGCAAAACGCTCGTCTCCGTACGTCTTCAAAATGCGTGCCAAGTCACCGTGCGAGTAGGTATTCAGCACGTCAGCTGCAGTGAGCGATTGCGTCGTATCCATCCGCATATCTAGCGGGGCATCGACCTTGTACGCGAAACCGCGTTCTTCCTGATCGAGCTGCATCGAAGAAACGCCAAGGTCAAACAGCGCCCCGGCAACTCCATTTTCGCGGACGATGCCGAAAGGCACCCGCTCGTCAGAAGCCGCAACTTCGCCAATTGCGTCAAAACGGGCTTGCACCGGAACAAAACGGTCGCCGAATGGAGCCAGACGCTCCGTTGCCGCAGCTAACGCGTTTGGGTCGCGGTCGATTCCAATAACGTACGCGTTTGGAAATGTAGAAAGAAAGTACTCAGTGTGGCCGCCTGCCCCGAGGGTGCCGTCGACAATCACTGCGCGATCGCCGAATTGCTCAACTGCTGGTGCGAGCAATTCCGCCATCCGGTTACGCATCACGGGAACGTGGCCACGGTTTGCCACCGGATCAAAGTCCATCGCGGCTTCTACCATTGTCGGGCACACTCCCTTCACTGCGTTGTTCTGAAAATTACCTACACCCATGTTTGGGGAGCGTATAGAGCCCTACCCCGGGCGGCTGCTCTGATGTCGGGGAAGTACACCAGAACGCTTCACGCCCGGGATAGAGTCCGTACACGCTCTCCGTCAGTAGTCGATGTCCGCTGTCAGGTAGTCAGCCTTACAGCAGACCGGAGAGTATGTCGTCGTCATCCGCCGCCGAGAAGGCAGCTTCAGTCTCTTCTTGATATTGAGCCCAGGATTGTGCATCCCAGATCTCGAGAAAATCTACAGAACCGATAACCACGCACTCCTTTGAAAGGTTTGCGTATTCCCGGTGCGACGCCGACAACGTGATACGACCAGAACCGTCAAGCGTTTGCTCATCCGCACTGGCAGCCAGATTACGAATGAACGCACGAGCCTTCGGGTTCGTGCGGGATGCTGCAGCAGCCTTTTTGGCTCGCGCTGCGAACTCCGCACGGGGGTAGACCGCCAAAGAGTGATCTTGCCCCTTGGTCACCATCAGCCCGTCCGCGAGGTCCTCTCGGAACTTCGCAGGCAGCGTCAAGCGCCCTTTGTCATCAAGCTTGGGAGTGTAGGTTCCCAGAAACATCGGGCGACCCACCTTCCTCTACGCCGTCAGACACGTGATGTATGTAGTTTTCTCTGCTTCGTGCGACAAAGGTGTGTAGTCAGCACACCACCGCGCCTTCCGCTACGCCCCACTTTAACCCACTGTGCCCCACAAATGCCACACCACACACAAAAAAGATCACCGAATTCAACATAACCGCAGGTCAACGAGTAAGAAAACGGTGGGGCTCCCTCCCCCCTTCGCGCTTCACAATAGCCACAATCACCCCACTAGTCGACTAGATACACAAAGAAATACCCACAAAAGTCCATCTCCGCATACACGTGTGGGCAAAAGTGGAGACTGTGGGTGAAAGTGGGGCGCTTCGCCCACACAATAAAAAACGCCCCCAGTAAAGGGGGCGTGGTCCTTTTTAGGATTAAGGCCGATCCTCGAACCGGCGCTTAAAGTTCTGCTCCATCGAGCTCACTCGAGGAGACTTCTGCTGGTTCCGGGAAACATTCCGCAACTGCGATACAGATGGGCCATGCGCTGGGGTGCGCAACGCCATGATTCCACCAGCCATCATGACACCGAACCCGATAACGCTAATGATTACTGTCCAAATGGAAAGCGAGGCAAGCGCAACACCGCCGAGCAACAACACCACTCCAAGCACCATTAACGCAACGCTGCGCATCGTAATCCGGCCTGTGGACGATGGAGCCGCATAGTCGGCGTTTCGGCCGACGCTTTGCACAAATGAAGGGTCATCTGCCATGAGTGACTGCTCAATTGCGCGGAGTGCTTGCTGCTCCTGTTCAGAAAGTGACACTGCTCTACTCCCAAGCTCCAAAGCGGACGTTGCTATCCATACAACGGCCATCCTAGCGCCTTTGTTCCCCGGGAGACGAGGGCAAGATTGCCCGGGCTAAGCCGCAACACCATTTCCGGCAGGAAGTGCCTCGAGGTAGAACTGTTCCGCCTGCTCAAGCAACTGCGCAACCCGGTCAGCTGGCGGCATATGCTCAATCCCCGAGGCAACGCGGCCGCGTTCCCGCGAGAACGACTCAAACACATTCGCCCACCGCTCACCACCCTTCCCCGTGAGCGCAAGCTTCTTCCACGCACTACTTGGCAGCCGCTTTCGCTTCTGAATTACCGGACTATCAGAACACACCGCACCCGCAGTCCGCAGCGCTGCACGGTAGGCATATTCCATAGCCTCGTCGCACGCCCCCTCCTCAAATCGCTCATAGGCATACGTGAGGCAACCATCGGCGGTTTCAAGAAACTGGTCACGCTTCGATTGACGGACGCGAGCACCGTAAACTTCGTTCGTTGTCGCAGAGATAACGCTGTTCATGTTGATTTCTCCTTCATTTCCCTTTCGCATTTGAGATGAATATAGAAAATGGGTCCGACAAATCCCCCAGAACTTCGCTCATTTGTTCGAATATGGCGAAACTTCCCGGACTCATGGTTCGATAAAGGCATGAAGACCGAAATCCGCCGACTCACATCGGCCGAGTACCTTCTTGCAACGCCTGCACTCGTCGACCTCTATATAGAGGCCATGGACTACCCGGTCAATGTTCGGGCGCAACGCATCTCCTCCTGGCGCCAAGAGGCTCTCTCCCCAGGCTTCACTGCAATCGCGGCAGTTGCTGACGACACGATCATCGGCATTGCATACGGAATGTTGGGACAGCGTGAACGATGGTGGGATCAGCAGCTCAGGCGGGCGCTTGCCATGCAAGGGGGGCCGTCGAAAAGCGAAAAGGAGTTACTCCAAAGCTACTTTGAGGTCGCTGAAATCCATGTGCTCCCTAGCTATCAAGGGATAGGTATCGGCGCGAGGTTGCTCCGGGAGCTCCTGCGCCTTGCGCCGGCAAAATTTGCCCTACTGTCTACCCCTGAGGTCGAGCACGAGGACAACGGCGCGTTCAAGCTCTACCGCAAATTTGGGTTCTCCGACGTCGCACGTAACTACCTCTACCCCGCTGATCCGCGGCCATTTGCGATTCTCGGGCGATCGCTGCCACTCAGCACCTCACCAATGTTGTAGGTTTGTCGTGGTAACTCGGTAGTCTCTAGGTGCATACGTCTACGACAGATTCTGGAATGGAGCACAACGTGTCTGAAGTATCCTCACAAGGGCCAACGCTCGAGGCCATCCCCGCACTTGTTGAGGAACAGCTTCGCGTGTTCTTCGACGGCCAGGAATCGGTAGTCGCGGAAATTGGTGCCCCGGTGGAGGACGCAGTGTCTTACCTGCGCAAGTTTGTCCTCGGTGGAGGCAAGCGGATACGGCCACTCTACGGCTGGGCTGGCTTCATCGGCGCAGGAGGGCTCGACCACAGCCAGGAGAACCCCGACGCAGTGCTGCGCGCAGTGAGCTCGCTCGAGTTCATTCAGGCATGTGCGCTCATCCACGACGACATTATCGACGCCTCCGACACCCGGCGCGGCAACCCAACAGTGCACCGCGCGGTTGAGGCTACGCACCGCAACGAAGGCTACCGTGGTGACGCCGCTTCGTTCGGCGAGCACTCGGCCATTTTGATTGGCGATCTTGCGCTGGTGTGGGCAGAAGACATGTGGCGATACTCGGGGCTCACGAATGATGCCCTCGACCGCGCGGCGAAGCCGTGGGTGGGGATGCGCACTGAGGTGATCGGCGGCCAGCTGCTGGACATCATGTTAGAGGCTAAGGGCAGCGAATCTGTTGAGCTCGCAGACAAGGTGAATCGGTACAAGACCGCTGCGTACACGATTGAACGGCCGCTCCACCTTGGCGCCGCGATTGCCGGCGCGCCGGATGCAACGATCGCCGCGTTCCGTGGTTACGGACGTGATATTGGCATTGCGTACCAGCTCCGCGATGACATCCTTGGGGTCTTCGGTGAACCTGAGGTGACCGGCAAGCCGGCTGGCGACGATATCCGTGAGGGCAAGCGTACCGTCTTGTTCGCCACTGCGCTGGCAAACTTGGACGCGTCCGATCCTGCCGCAGCGCAACGCCTTCGCGACGGGATTGGTGTCGCAGCATCGCCAGAGGAGCTTTCCGAACTCGCAGAGCTTATTCAAGAAAGTGGCGCCGTCGAGGCAGTAGAGGCGCGCATCGGTCGCCTCACTGAATCAGGCCTGCAGCACCTTTCGGACGCAGGGATTGATGATGCAGTTGCGCAGTTCATGCGTGACTTAGCTATCAAAGCCACGGCTAGGCGTATGTAGCAATGAAGTCCCTTTCGCCGACACGACTAGGGCTGCTGGCAAGTATCTTGGTGGCCCTTGGCTCCTTTGGGGCCGGCGCCACCCGCAACCGTGGCGGCGTGATGCGTATGTTGGGCGTCGACAATTTGACGTACGGGCACGGGCGTGCGCTCATGGACATCACGATGAGCGTCGGCATCGTTTTGTTGTTGCTTGCCTGGCTGTGGCTGTGGCGTACGCGTCCCACCTTCGATACGGTACGGCGCACCACCTGGCTGTGGACCGCACCACTCGCGCTGAGCGCACCGATGCTCTCGCGCGACGTGTACTCCTATCTGATGCAAGGCGCCATGCTTCGCGACGGCTTCGACCCATACTCAGAAGGTGCGGCCGTCAACCCCGGCCCGCTGCTGTGGGAAGTCTCGCACGACTGGCGCAACACCACCACCCCGTACGGTCCGCTGCACCTGGGGTTAGGCAAGCTGATCACACTGGTAACTGGCGATAGTGTAGGCGCCGGCATTGTTGCATATCGGCTCCTGGCGCTGGCGGGTTTCGCGCTGATTATCATCACGGTCCCGAAGATTGCGCAGCAGCTCGGCGGCGACAGTGCATTTGCGCTCTGGATTGGCGCGACGAACCCCTTGATGCTGCTGCATATGGTTGGCGGCATGCACAACGAGGCCGTGATGGTGGGGCTCGTCAGCGTTGGCATCGTGTGGGCACTGCGCCGCCCAGCAACCTTCGCCACTTTTAGTGGCGCCATCGCTGTGGTGGCTGTTGCGGTCTCGCTCAAGGCCACGGCTGCCGTGGCGATGCCTTTCATCGTGTGGCTGATGGTTGCCCATTTCGCGGGTGCATCAGCATCTGTGCTTAAGAAGTGCGGCGTGTTCATCCTTGCCACGGCTTGGTCTATCGCGCTGACAGGCGGGGTGCTTTATGTTGTCACCGCGGCGTCTGGCGCGTCGTGGGGCTGGCTGGCCGAGATCTCCGGCAACTCGAAGGTGATCAACCCGTTGGCAGGGCCCACGCTGGTCACCGAGATACTCACTCCCGGGTTCCAGCTTTTCGACGACCACTTCTACTACAACAGCCTGCTCGTTGTCGTGCGCGCGGCCGCTTCCATCCTGATGTTGGTGGCGTTAGCCGTTGTGTGGTGGTGGTTCCGCCCGAAACCGGGTGCAGCGAACGACGTGCGCGCTGTCCAGGGCACGACCGCCGCGTACGTCGCCGCGTTCATCACGAATGCGGTCACGCTCCCCTGGTACTACGCGTCGATTTTGGCACTCGTGGGAACTTTCCGGGCACCGCGGTGGGTGCAACAGGTCGCCGTGGGTGCGAGCGTGATCATCGTGCTGGCGTTTACAGGCGGCGGTAACCACCGCTTTTACGATGCCTGGTTCCTCGTCGCGGCACCGTTCGTGGCCTTTGCTGCAGTGCTTGCGGTGTGGCCGTTTAAGCAGGCTAAAACGCCATCGCCTGTGCTCGGCGAATAACTTCGCGGGCACCATGGCCGTGCAGCGCGTCGATTGGACGGCCGCTCAGTGATTCATCGGGGGTGAATAGGTACTGGAGCGACTCTTCGGGGGAAAAGCCGCCGTCCGCAAGCACGGTGATTGCACCGCTGATGAACTTTGACATTTCGCCGTCCGCCAGCAGGAGCGCAGGAATGTAATTCACGCCGTCCTTGCGGTAAACGAGGAGCTTGTCGGC
>NZ_JBSZCG010000052.1:0-332 GCF_054166365.1 Corynebacterium sp. UMB8791
TCTGGAATCAATCCAGCAACTCAAAGTTAAAACGTCGTCCCCCGACCTTGCTATTGGACGTTTGAGCGGCGGTAATCAGCAAAAAGCGATCCTCGCTCGCTGCCTGTTACTCAACCCGCGCATTCTCATTCTTGATGAGCCTACCAGGGGTATCGATATTGGCGCGAAATACGAGATCTACAAATTAATTAACCAACTCGTCCAGCAGGGTATTGCCGTTATTGTCATCTCTTCCGAATTACCTGAAGTGCTCGGCCTTAGCGATCGTGTACTGGTGATGCATGAAGGGAAACTAAAAGCCAACCTGATAAATCATAACCTGACTCAGGAGC
>NZ_JBSZCG010000053.1:0-331 GCF_054166365.1 Corynebacterium sp. UMB8791
ATGAATGGCGTACGCGAGTTTAACCGCCTGCAAGGGATCGATTTAAAGAGTTATCAGTGCGAAACCATTTTTGTCGACCCACCGCGCAGCGGTCTGGACAGTGAAACCGAGAAAATGGTGCAGGCGTATCCACGTATTCTGTATATCTCCTGCAATCCGGAAACGTTATGCAAGAATCTGGAAACATTAAGCCAGACGCACAAGGTTGAACGTCTGGCTCTGTTTGATCAGTTCCCCTACACGCACCATATGGAGTGCGGCGTATTACTGACCGCGAAGTAAAATCCATGCCGGGTGCGCCAGCATCCGGCATGATACCGATTACTCGGCG
>NZ_JBSZCG010000054.1:0-330 GCF_054166365.1 Corynebacterium sp. UMB8791
ATGAGCTCGGAGTCGCCTGATATTCGTATCCGCCTCGAGCTGTCCCGGCTGGATTCCCTTTTGAAGGCGATTTGGAAGCAGGCCGCCCGCGGTGATTCAACCGCTGTAGGGCAGGCCCTGAAGATTACCGGCCAGCGCGCAACCCTTTTATCTAAGCTCGGCGGCGATCCGCTTTCCCAGAGCGTGGATGAAATTTCACGTTCAACAACCAGCGATGATTTAGCGGCGATTCGTCAAGAAATTCTAGGAGGTGGGGACCTGTGAGCGGGGTAGATGAAAATTCTTTGGCGGCCGTCAGATGTGTATAAGAGACAGGGCTACCTGTCTGCC
>NZ_JBSZCG010000055.1:0-330 GCF_054166365.1 Corynebacterium sp. UMB8791
CTGTTATTGCGACATTCGACATACGGGAAGGTATGCGCCCCACAATTAGCGCCAATCAGCATTGAGTCGCACTGAGTGAAATTGCGCGCATTGGTTGCCGTCGGCATGATTTTCACTAAGCCGCGATAACTGTTCTGACTATGTCCGGCAGAGATCCCTTTCGAGATAACGGTCGATTTGGTGTTTTTACCGATGTGGATCATCTTGGTGCCGGTATCCGCTTGCTGATGACCGCTGGTCAGTGCCACCGAGTAAAACTCACCAATGGAGTTATCGCCGCGCAAAATGCAGCTGGGATATTTCCACGTAATCGCTGACCCGGTTTCTGAT
>NZ_JBSZCG010000056.1:0-330 GCF_054166365.1 Corynebacterium sp. UMB8791
ATCCTAAGTGTGTTATCGAAAATTATTGGCGTCATCGGCGAGTTGCTCTTGACCGCTGGAGTGCTGGTGGCGCTCTTCGCCTTTTATCTGCTGTACTGGTCTGGTCTTGAAACCGGGAAAGCTCAGCAGCAGGCTCGTGATGAGCTGCAGCAGGCATGGTCCGCACCGGCATCGGCCGCAGCTCAGGCGCCAGAAGGCACGGAGCCAGCTGTTGAGGGCTCCTGGGTGCCTGGCTCTGCGGTGGCGATGATTTCCGCTCCTAAGGCCGGTTTTAGCGATTTGGTCGTATTCGAAGGTGTCTCTCAGGAAGTTTTGCGCGGTGGCCCCGGC
>NZ_JBSZCG010000057.1:0-329 GCF_054166365.1 Corynebacterium sp. UMB8791
GTGGTAGTGAACACAGTCACCGACACTGTTCTGCTAGAGATGGTCGGCAAGATCTCTGTCCGCGAGGATCGCAGCGAGGGGCAGAATCAACTGGAGGTCACCGCGCTCCAGCCCGACAATACCGTGCGCAAGCACCTGGTTGGTCTCCCTCCCACGGTGGTTTACACCGTCGAGGACGTTGATGGCAGCAGTGTTTCCTTGTCTCGCTACCAGATCAGTTACATGCCAGAGGCTGTGATCCCTGTCGAGTTCAAGAACGCTAACGATTAAGGAGAACAATTAGTTACGCCTCCAGGGAGGCCGACAACTTCAACGTGGAACGTCGCCTC
>NZ_JBSZCG010000058.1:0-329 GCF_054166365.1 Corynebacterium sp. UMB8791
AAATTAGCCAGTGCAGGTGTCTCAGGTTTTGAACCTTTGGATGAACAAACAGCTACTCGTTGGCACAAAACAAACATTACAACAGGTCCCCTTGACATCACTTGGAACTTAACTGCCCTACATAGAACTGCTTATTGGGATTACTATATTACTAAAAATGGCTGGAATCCCAATCAACCATTAGACATTAAAAACTTCGACAAAATAGCTTCAAATGACGGTAAACAAGAAGTTCCTAATAAAGTTGTTAAACAAACAATTATTATACCGACAGACCGCAAAGGTAAACAGGTCATTTACTATGTCTGGTGCCTGTCTCTTATACACAT
>NZ_JBSZCG010000059.1:0-328 GCF_054166365.1 Corynebacterium sp. UMB8791
GTAATACCAGGCGCGACTGATCCCTAATGCCTCCCACGGTTTCAGCGTGCGTGCAGATGTAGCTACTGTGCTGCGCTTAGACTTAGAACCGCCCTTGCGACCGCGTGCAGCCTGAATTTCTGGCGTGTGCGTATCAGCCACATACTGTGCGAAAGTTTCCGGCGTGAAGTTCCTGTGCGTGTATTTCGCAATGCTCTTGCCAATAGCCCGACATTCAGCCAGTGAAAGCGGAACGGGAAGCGATGCATTGTACATTTCGACACGCTGGATCACCGCTTCAAGCCACTGTGAGAACGCTGGCCAGCCCTGACGAATCGCCCTGTAAGCC
>NZ_JBSZCG010000060.1:0-328 GCF_054166365.1 Corynebacterium sp. UMB8791
TCCGCATCCAGCTCGCGGTTAAAGGCGATAATGCCGCCGAATGCGGAGGTCGGGTCGGTTTTGTACGCGCGATCGTAAGCATCAAGAATGGAATTGCCGATAGCCACGCCGCAAGGGTTGGCGTGCTTCACAATCACACATGCCGGCTCGGCGAACTCTTTCACGCACTCCAGCGCCGCATCGGTATCGGCGATGTTGTTATAAGAGAGGGCTTTACCCTGAACCTGGGTTGCGGTAGCAACGGAGGCTTCTTTCACATTCTCTTCTATATAGAAGGCAGCTTGCTGGTGGCTGTTCTCGCCGTAACGCATATCCTGCTTCTTAATGA
>NZ_JBSZCG010000061.1:0-328 GCF_054166365.1 Corynebacterium sp. UMB8791
TCGTAATCCTGAATATGCAGCACCGTGCGCGCACCAGACAGTTTCGCCAGCAGGCGCATTCCCGGCGTGCAAAACAGCGTTGGCACCACGCCGATAATGCGATCCGGCTTCCAGCGACGTTGCGCCATCAGCTGAAAGAAACTGCTGGCGGCAAAACTGCCGAGATGCAACAGGCGTTTCAGGGTGCTCGGCTGTTTTGGCACGTACAGCGGGCAGCGCCACACCATGGCGGCCCCCTCTTCCCGTTTGTACCGCCAGGCGGAATAGTTCTCGCCCACCTGCCACTGCGGGTAGTAAGGCGGCGCGGTAATGACCCGCACCTCATGAC